>NZ_JBJGYR010000017.1:0-131300 GCF_054050095.1 Geodermatophilus sp. SYSU D01105 | reverse complement strand
CCCCCCCCCCCCCCGCCGGGGGGGGGGCCGAGCCACCCCCCCCCCCCCCCCCCCCCCCCCGCCCCCGCCCCCCCCCCCCCCCCCCCCCCCCCCCCCCCCCCCCCCCCCCCACCGCGTGGTCGGCGCCCGGAAACGGCTCCGCGGCGGCCGGGAACCGCACCTGGTGGCGGGGTCGGCCGGTAGGCCGACAGGTCAGTCGGCCTCGGTGGCGCGGCCGGTCTCCCCGCGCCAGGTGGCCAGCCGCCCGGCGCGGCTCACCGCGCGCAGCCGGCGCTCGGCCTCGGGGCGTGACCGGCGGGCCGACACCAGCAGCGCCTGGTCCCCGCGGATCAGCCGGGTGGTCGGGCCGGGCACGAACGACCGGCCGTCGCGCACGATGAGGACCACGGCGGCGTCCTCGGGCAGCCGCAGCTCGGGCAGGTACACGCCGTGCAGGCGGGACCCGGCGGGCACGGTCAGCTGCAGCAGGTCGGCGTCCAGCTCGTCGAGCGGTGCGGACTCCACGTCGATGTCCCGCGGGGTCACCGGCGCCGCGATCCTCAGCCGCCGGGCCACCCAGGGCAGCGACCAGCCCTGGATCAGGGTGAAGACGACGACCAGCACGAAGACCGTGTCGAAGATGCGGGTCGCGCCGTCCACCCCCGCGGCGACCGGGAAGGTGGCCAGCACGATGGGCACCGCGCCGCGCAGCCCGGCCCAGGAGATGAACGCCTGCTGGGCCAGCGGGATCCGGAACCACACCAGGCTGGCCAGCACCGACGCCGGCCGGGCGATGAGCAGCAGCGCCCCGCCGACCAGGAGGGCCGGCAGCAGCGCCTCGTCCAGGCGGGTGGGCGACACGAGCAGCCCCAGCAGGACGAACAGGCCGATCTGCGCCAGGGAGGCCATGCCCTCCGCGAAGCCGATGCTCGCCGACCGGTGCGGCAGCGCGCGGTTGCCCAGCGCCACCCCCGCCAGGTACACGGCGACGAACCCCGACGTGTGCGCCAGGTCGGCCAGCGCGAAGGCCAGCACGCACAGCGCCAGCGTGGCCAGCGGGTAGAACCCGGCCAGCGGCAGCGCGACCCGGCGCAGCAGCTCCGCGCCCCCGAGCCCGACGGCGACCCCGATCGCCGCGCCCCCGACGAGCTCGGCGACGATCTCCACCCCGATGAGCCACCACGGCTCGCTGCGCTCGCCGGTCAGGTAGGTCGCCAGCGCCGTCACCAGCAGGATGGCGGGGGCGTCGTTCAGCCCGCTCTCGGCCTCGATGGAGGCGGCCAGCCGGCGCGGGAGTGGCAGCCGGCGCAGCGCGGCGAACACCGCCGCCGCGTCGGTGGACCCGATCACCGCCCCGAGCAGCAGGGCGAAGGCCCAGGAGAAGTCGAGCAGCCAGACGGCGATCGCTGCGGTGACGCCGACGCTCACCAGGACGCCGATGGTGGCCAGCGCCAGCCCGGGGCCGATCGCCCGCCGGACGTCGTTCCACCGCGTGGTCAGGCCACCCTCAGCGAGGATGACCACGAGCGCGGCCACGCCGAGGGTCTGGGTGAGCTGCACGTCCTCGAACTCGACGCCCAGGCCGTTCTCGCCGAGGAGGACGCCGAGGGCCAGGTAGAGGAGCAGGCTGGGCAGGCCCAGCCGGTCGGCCAGGCGCAGCGCGACGGCGGCCACGAGGACGACGACGGCGCCGAGGGCCAGCCCGAGGGTGACCGTCGTGTTCACCGCGCGCCCCTGACCACCTCCGCAGTCTCCCGTACCCCCGTTGCGGAGCCGTTCCACGACCCGGTCGACGCCTCGGGGACAATGGGGGGCGTGAGCTCTCCCGGTCCCTTCCGCGCGCTGCCCCCGCAGGTCGACCTGCCCGCCCTCGAGCAGGACGTCCTGGGCCGCTGGGAGGCCGACAAGGTCTTCGCCCGCTCCCTGGAGGCCTCCGCCGGCCGCCCCCAGTGGAACTTCTACGAGGGCCCGCCCACCGCGAACGGCCGGCCGGGCACCCACCACATCGAGGCCCGCGCGTTCAAGGACGTGTTCCCCCGGTTCAAGACCATGCAGGGCTGGCACGTGCCCCGCCGGGCCGGCTGGGACTGCCACGGCCTGCCGGTGGAGATCGCCGTCGAGCAGGAGCTGGGCTTCGCCGGCAAGCCGGACATCGAGCGGTACGGCATCGCCGAGTTCAACGCCCGTTGCCGCGAGTCGGTCGAGCGGCACGTCTCCGACTTCTCCGACCTCACCCGCCGGATGGGCTACTGGGTCGACCTGTCCACCGCCTACTGGACGATGGACCCCGCCTACATCGAGAGCGTCTGGTGGTCGCTCAAGCAGGTCTTCGACAAGGGCCTGCTCGTCGAGGACCACCGGGTCGCCCCCTACTGCCCGCGCTGCGGCACCGGCCTGTCCGACCACGAGGTCGCCCAGGGCTACGAGTCGATCACCGACCCCTCGGTCTACGTGCGGCTGCCGGTCACCAGCGGCGAGTGGGCCGGCAAGGCCGACCTGCTGGTCTGGACGACGACGCCGTGGACGCTGCCGTCGAACACCGCCGTCGCCGTCCACCCCGACGTCACCTACGTCGTCGCCAGGCACGGCGAGGACACCCTCGTCGTGGCCGAGCCGCTGCTCGGCGCCGTCTTCGGCGACACCGACGACGTCGAGGTCCTGGCCCGCACCCCGGGCCGGGAGTGGGAGCGGGTGCACTACCAGCGGCCGTTCGAGCTCGTGGACTTCCCCGAGGGGGAGGACGCGCACTTCGTCGTCCTGGCCGACTACGTGACCACCGACGACGGCACCGGCCTGGTGCACCAGTCCCCCGCGTTCGGTGCCGACGACCTCGCGGTCTGCCGCGGCTACGGGCTGCCGGTGGTCAACCCGATCGACTCCACCGGGCACTTCCTGTCCGACGTGCCGATGGTGGGCGGCCGGTTCTTCAAGGCCGCCGACGACGAGCTGGTGACCGACCTGGCCGCGCGCGGGGTGCTGTGGCGCGAGCAGCGCTACGAGCACAGCTACCCGCACTGCTGGCGGTGCCACACGCCGCTCATGTACTACGCGCAGCCGTCCTGGTACATCCGGACCAGCGCGGTCAAGGACCAGCTGCTGGCGGAGAACCAGAAGACCTCCTGGCACCCCGAGCACATCCAGTGGGGCCGCTACGGCGACTGGCTGCGCAACAACGTCGACTGGGCGCTGTCCCGGGACCGCTACTGGGGCACGCCGCTGCCCATCTGGCGCAACGACGCCGACCCGAGCCGCATGGTCGTCGTCGGGTCCCTGGCCGAGCTCTCCGAGCTGACCGGCCGCGACCTGACCGGCCTGGACCCGCACCGGCCGTTCATCGACGAGGTCACCTTCACCCGCCCCGGCGAGGAGGGCACCTACCGGCGGGTGCCGCAGGTGATCGACGCCTGGTACGACTCCGGCTCGATGCCCTTCGCCCAGTGGGGCGCGCCCTACCGCAACCAGGCCGAGTTCGAGGCGGCCTACCCGGCGCAGTTCATCTGCGAGGCGATCGACCAGACCCGCGGCTGGTTCTACTCGCTGATGGCCGTCGGCACGCTGGTGTTCGACCGGAGCTCGTACGAGAACGTGCTGTGCCTGGGCCACATCCTGGCCGAGGACGGCCGGAAGATGAGCAAGCACCTGGGCAACATCCTCGAGCCGATCCCGCTGATGGACCGGCACGGCGCCGACGCCGTCCGCTGGTTCATGCTCGCCGGCGGCTCGCCGTGGTCGGCGCGGCGCGTGGGCCACGAGACGCTGTCCGAGGTGGTGCGCAAGGTCCTGCTGACCTACTGGAACACGGCGAGCTTCTTCACCCTCTACGCCGAGACCAACGGCTGGGACCCGGCCGGCACCCCGGCTCCGCCGCGGGCCGAGCGGCCGCTGCTGGACCGCTGGGCGCTCGCCGAGCTGGCGGCGGTCACCGACGGCGTGACCGCGGCGCTGGAGGACTTCGACACCCAGGGCGCCGGCCGGCTGCTGGCCCAGTTCGTCGACGACGTCTCCAACTGGTACGTGCGCCGTTCCCGCCGCCGGTTCTGGGACGGCGACCCGGCCGCGCTGGCCACCCTGCACGAGGTGCTCGACGTCCTCACCCGGCTCATGGCGCCCTTCACGCCGTTCGTGACCGAGGAGGTCTGGGCACGGGCGGTCGCGCCGGGCCTGGCGGACGCGGTCGACAGCGTGCACCTGGCCTCCTGGCCGCAGGTGGACGCCGCGGCCCGCGACGACGGGCTGGTCGAGCAGGTCGCGCTGGTGCGCCGGCTGGTCGAGCTGGGCCGCTCGGCCCGGACGTCGGCCAAGGTGCGCACCCGCCAGCCGCTGGCCCGCGCCGTGGTCTCCGCGCCGGGCTGGTCGGACCTCCCCCGGGACCTGGTGGCCGAGGTGGCCGACGAGCTCAACGTGGCCGCGCTGATGGACCTCTCCGCGGTCGGTGGCGACCTCGTCGACGTGAGCGTGAAGGTCGACTTCCGGGCCGTGGGCCGTCGCCTGGGCAAGCAGGTGCAGGCCGTCGCCAAGGCCGTCGCCGCGGCCGACGCGGCCGCGCTCGTGGCGGCCTACCGGGCCGGGACGGCGACCGTCGACGTCGACGGGGCCCCCGTGCCGCTGGAGGAGGGCGACCTCGTCGTGACCGAGACCCCCCGGGAGGGGTGGACCGTGGCCAGCGGCGGCGGGCTCACCGTGGCGCTGGACCTGGAGCTGACCCCGGAGCTGGAGCGGGCCGGCCTGGTCCGCGAGGCGGTCCGGCTGGTCCAGGAGGCCCGCAAGGGCAGCGGCCTGGCCGTCAGCGACCGCATCGAGCTGTGGTGGACCGCGGGGGACGCCCCCGACTCCCCCATGGCCCAGGCCCTCACCGAGCACGGCGCCCAGGTGGCCGACGAGGTGCTCGCCGTCCGCGTGCACGCCGGCACCGCGGGCGAGGGCGAGGGGGTCGAGGGCCCGTCCGGGTCGCGCTTCTGGATCGCCCGCGCCGAGCGCTGAGGGAGGGCCCCGTCCAGGGCACCGCCGCGGGCCTGCGAGCGGTGGGTGGGACGGGGTCCTCCCGGGGGTCGGCCCTCAGTGCCCGCGGGTGGACCGGCGGGAGCGCTCGGTCTGCGCCAGGTGGTGCACCGGCCCGCAGGTGGCGCACGGGGTGAAGCCGTCGGCGCGTGCCTCGGTCATGGGCAGCGGCACCGCCGTCCGGCCGGCCAGGTGCGGGCAGCCGGGCAGGTGGTAGCGGGGGTGCTCGTCGACCACCAGCACCTCGTCGAGCAGGTCCACCACCAGGAGCAGGTCGGTCACCTCGACGTCCTCCTCGGCCGGCTCACCGTCGGCCGCCGGGCGGGGCACGGCGGCGTGCGCGCCGGTGGACGGCCCGTCGTCGTCGAGGTCCGCCCTCGGCGGGGCGACCGCGGCCTCCTCGGCGGGCAGCCGGTCCTGTGCCCGCACCGCCGGCCGCCCGTGCGCCGGCGTCCGCGGCTCCTCCCGGACCCACCGGTCCGGCTCCGGTGAGCGGGGCGGGGCGTCGAGCACGCGGGCGTCGGGGTCGGCCGCCTCCCGGGCCGTCCCGACCCGCAGCAGCACCAGCAGGACGGCGGCGAGGGCACAGGCGGCCACGCACGCCCAGTACAGGGCCGTGACGCCGGTGGCGAGCCCGCCGACGAGCGACCCGAGGCCGATGAGCACCAGCAGGCCCGCTGCCAAGATCACGCGCAGACTGTAGCCGGGCCCGCACGCGGTGCGCCGGGCCCCCACCCGACCCCGGGACGGCGACGGGCCCCCGGACGTCGTCCGGGGGCCCGTCGGTCACCCCTCACCGGGAGGGGCGGGTGTTCAGGCGGGGGCGTGCTGGTTCTGCCGGCTGTTGGAGGCCGGCTCGGCCGAGCCGCGGCTGTCGAGGTCGCGCAGGTGCGACTCGAGGTAGGACCGCAGCCGGGTGCGGTACTCGCGCTCGAAGGTCCGCAGCTCCTCGATCTTGCGCTCCAGGCTGCTGCGCTTCTCCTCCAGCGAGCCCATGACCTCGGTGTGCCGGCGCTCGGCGTCCTGGTCGAGGGCGGCGGCCTTGGCGCGGGCCTCGCGCTCCATCGTGTCGGCGCGCGTGCGGGCGTCGCTGATCATCGAGTCGGCGCGCATCTTGGCCTCGCTGACCATCTGCTCGCTCTTGGCCCGGGCGTCGCTGACCATCCGCTCGCTGTTGGTCCGAGCGGAGACGACCATCTGGTCGGCCTGGGCCTTGGCCTCGTTGACGTACCGGTCGGCGGTCTCGGTGGCCAGGGCGAGCATGCGCGAGGCCCGGGCGCTGTCGTCCTCCCGGGGGGCGGCGGCCGGCGGGGGCGGCGGCGCGGCGGCCGGAGCGGGCGACTCGGGGGCCTCCGCGCGCGGCGTGCGGCCGGTGGCCGAGCCCGAGCGGAGCTCGTTGTTCTCCTCGATCAGCCGCGCCAGCTCGGCCTCGACCACGTCGAGGAACGCGTCCACCTCGTCCTCGTCGTAGCCCCGCTTGCCGATCGGCGGCTTCTTGAAGACGACGTTGTGCACGTCGGCAGGCGTCAGTGGCATCGGGGTCACCTCGGGTCGGACAGCGGGAACAGGGACGTTCTCTGACGAGCGACGGCGGACCGCACCCAGCCCCCGGCGTCGCCCTCCCCGGCAGGTTCAGGGGTCACGCGGTGGCGGCGAGTGAGGTCGTGATGCCACGCAGGATGTACACGGCAATCAGGAGCACCATAAACCCGAGGTCCAACCGGATGGTGCCCAGGTTCAGGGGCGGGATGACCTTCCGGACGGCCTTCAAGGGCGGGTCGGTGGTCGCGTACACGACCTCGAGACCGGCGGCGACGATGCCGGAGGGACGCCAGCTGCGCGCCAGCACCATCACCCAGTCCACGACGAACCGCGCGAAGAGCAGGACGAGGAAGACGAGCAGCACCGACGAGACGATCTGCCAGAAGAGAGCCACGGTCCTCGCTCGTTCAGGGCACCTCGCGTGCCGGTCCAGTCCTGCCGGTGACCTCAGGACTCGTCGAAGAACCCGCCCTCGCGGATCCGCGCCTTGTCCTCGGCCGTCACGTCGACGTCCCTCGGGCTGAGGAGGAACACCTTGTTCGTGACGGGCTCGATGCTACCGCGCAACCCGAAGATCAGTCCCGCAGCGAAGTCGACGAGCCGCCGCGCGTCGGCGTGGTCGAGCTCGGTGAGGTTCATGATGACCGGGCTGCCGTCCCGGAACGCCTCCCCGATCTGGCGGGCCTCGTTGTAGGTCTTCGGGTGCAGGGTGGTGATCCGGTAGGGCTGCGGCGCCGGAGCGGGAGCGGGAGCAGGCGCGGGAGCCGGCGCCGGGGCGGGCGCCGGCTCCGCAGCGGCCGCGGCGGCCAGGCCGGCCGCGGTGGACCCGCCGGACCCGGTGCCGGAGGTGCCGCCGGCGCCCGTGCCGGACAGGCCCCCGAGGCGGGAGGGGCCGGGGGTGGCCGGCGCGAGTCCGAGGTTGCGCGTGGACCCGACGCGGCGCGGCAGGACGACCGGCTCGGGGTCGGGCTCGGGCAGGTCGGCCGGGCGGTCGGCGTCGTAGTCGCCCTTGCGGAAGTCGGGGTCGCGGAAGTCGGCGTCGCGGTAGTCCGAGTCACGGAAGTCCGACTCGCGGTAGCCCTCGGACCGGTAGTCGGTGTCGGCGTAGCGGTCGCCGACCTCCGCGTAGCGGTCGTCGTAGCGGTCCTCCGAGGCGTACCGGTCGTAGCGTCGGCCGTCCATGCGGTCGTACCGGTCGGCGTGGTCGGGCTGCCGGGCGTCGTACCGGCCGTAGGCGCGGGCGTCGTCGTCCTCGACGAGCCCGAGGTAGATGCCCATCTTCCGCATGGCTCCGGCCATCGGCCCTCCCCCTCCGGTTCCACGAGCGGTGCTCGCGTCGATCACGCGGGCTGGTGAGGCCCGTGTGACTGGTGTGACTCGTCCTCCGGGGAGGGTAGGGGCCGCTCCCCGAAGAGCGCGGTTCCGACACGCACGAGAGTGCTGCCGGCCGCGATGGCCGCCTCGAGGTCGGCGGTCATCCCGGCCGAGATCTCGCGCGCGCCGGGGTGGTCGGCCCGCACCCGCTCGGCCAGCTCCGCCAGCCGGGCGAAGGCCGGGCCGGGATCGGCGTCGCGGGGCGCCACCGCCATGAGGCCGCGCAGCCGCAGGCCCTCCTCGGCGGCGACGGCGTCGGCGAGCCGGGGGACCTCGGCGGGGTCCGCGCCGCCGCGCGCCGCGAGCTCGCCCTCGGGACCGCCGAGGTCCACCTGGACGAAGACCTCGACCGGGCGGCCCAGGTCCACGCCGGCCCGCGCCAGCGCCCCGGCGAGGGAGAGCCGGTCCACCGAGTGGACGACGGCTCCCAGACGGGCCACCGCGGCGGCCTTGTTGCGCTGCAACTGGCCGACGAAGTGCCAGCGCACCGGGAGTCCGGCCAGCTCGGCGGCCTTGGCGGTCAGCTCCTGGGCGCGGTTCTCGCCGAAGTCCTCCTGCCCCAGGGCGGCCAGCTCCCGGACGGCGGAGGCGGGCCAGGTCTTGCTCACCGCGAGCAGGGACACCGCGGCCGGGTCGCGCCCAGCGGCCCGGGCGGCGGCGGCGATGCGGGCACGCACGGCGTCGAGCCGGTCCGCGGGGGTCGTCACGGAACGATCATGCCGCTGGCCGTCACCCCCGGGGTCACGGGGCTCCGGCACGCAGTGGCCCTAGGCGAGCCAGACGACCCCGGCCTGGCGGCCGGTGACCCCGTCGCGGCGGTGGGAGAACAGCCGGCGGTCCTCGAGGGTGCACCGCCGGTCGTGGACCACCTGGGCCACCCCGGCGCCGGCCAGCAGCTCGGCCACCCCGGCGCGCAGGTCCAGCCCGGGGGTCCCCCGGCGGGTGCGGACGGCAGCCGACGGCGCCACGCGGGCCACCTCGGCCTGCATCGCGCGCGGCACCTCGTAGCAGGCCCCGCACACGGCGGGGCCGAGCAGGGCGGTGACGTCGGCCGGCCGGCTGCCCAGCCGTTCCATGGCGGCCAGCGCGGCCGGGACGACGCCGCGCCGGACACCCTCCCGTCCGGCGTGCACCGCGGCGACCACACCGGCCACCGAGTCGGCGAGCAGCACCGGCACGCAGTCGGCCACCAGCACGCACAGCACCAGGCCGGGCGTGCGGGTGACCAGGGCGTCGGTCTCTGGCAGCGGGCCGCGGACGGGCCCGTCGACCACGGCGACGCCGGTGCCGTGGACCTGGTCCATCCAGACCAGCCGGTCCTCGGCGACGCCGAGCTCGCGGGCCAGCCGCGCCCGGTTGGCCGCGACGTCGGCGGGGTCGTCCCCGACGTGGCCGCCGAGGTTGAACGACTCGTAGGGAGGACCGGACCGGCCGCCCCGCCGGTCGGTGACGACCCGTCGGGGTCGCACCGCCTGCGGGGCGGCCGGGGAGGAGCTCACGGCGTGGCCCCTGTCCAGGGGCCCGCCACGAGCCTGCGAGTGGTGGGGGGCACAGGCGGCCCTCCTGCAGGGGCCCGCAGCGAGCGTGCGAGCTGCGGGGGGCAGGAGGGTCCTCTCACTGGCGCAGGAACTCCGGGATGTCGAGCTCCTCCTCGAAGTCCTCGTCCGAGAGCGGCCGCCGTCCTCCGGCGGTCGCGCTCTGCGCGGGGGGCAGCGGCGGCACCGTGATGCCCGAGCCGGCGGGGCGGGCGGGCAGCTGCGAGGTCGAGGGCAGCGGAGCCGGCTGGACCGGCGGCGTCGCGGACGCCGAGCCGAGCAGCCGCTCGCCGGTCTGCGCGGGCCCTGCCGCGGTCACCGGCTGGGGGTGCACCGGCATGCGCGGGGCTGCCGGCGGGGCGATCGGGGCCGCGGACGGCACCGAGGCGATCCCGGCGTCCTTGCGGCCGGCCGGCTTGCCGCCGTCGAAGCCGGCGGCGATGACGGTCACCCGGACCTCGTCGCCGAGGGCGTCGTCGATCACCGCGCCGAAGATGATGTTGGCGTCGGCGTGCGCGGCGTCGGAGACCAGCGAGGCGGCCTCGTTGATCTCGAACAGACCGAGGTCCGAGCCACCCGAGATGGACAGCAGCACGCCGTGCGCGCCCTCCATCGAGGCCTCGAGCAGCGGGCTGGCGATGGCCTGCTCGGCGGCCAGGAGCGCCCGGTTGTCGCCGCGCGCGCTCCCGATGCCCATGAGGGCCGACCCGGCGCCGGACATGACCGACTTGACGTCGGCGAAGTCCAGGTTGATCAGGCCCGGCGTGGTGATCAGGTCGGTGATGCCCTGGACGCCGGAGAGGAGCACCTGGTCGGCGGTCCGGAACGCGTCCATGACGCTGACGTTCCGGTCACCGAGCTGCAGCAGCCGGTCGTTGGGGATGACGATGAGCGTGTCGCACTCGTTGCGCAGCTCCTCGATGCCCGACTCGGCCTGCACGGCCCGCCGCTTGCCCTCGAAGGAGAACGGGCGGGTGACCACGCCGATGGTGAGCGCACCGAGCTTGCGGGCGATCGAGGCGACGACGGGCGCGCCACCGGTTCCGGTGCCGCCGCCCTCCCCCGCGGTCACGAAGACCATGTCGGCGCCCTTGAGCACCTCTTCGATCTCCTCGCGGTGGTCCTCGGCGGCCTGCCGGCCCACGTCGGGCTGCGCGCCGGCGCCCAGCCCGCGGGTCAGCTCACGGCCGACGTCGAGCTTGACGTCGGCGTCGCTCATCAGCAGCGCCTGCGCGTCGGTGTTGATGGCGATGAACTCGACCCCCTTGAGGCCGACCTCGATCATCCGGTTGACCGCGTTCACACCGCCGCCGCCGATGCCGACGACCTTGATGACCGCGAGGTAGTTGTGCGGAGGTGTCATGTGGGGCTCCCGACCTCGACCCTCATCCTCAAGTAAAGCCTTATAGTTATGTCAACTGGGTCGACGCGGACGAAGTTAGATGGGGCGCCACAGGCCTCACAAACACCCTCCGGCGCCCGGCGTGTCGAACGGGCACGTCCTCACCATCCTCGGGGAACACACTGGTCACACCCGCATCACTGAACGTGACGGCGCGCGCCCGGAACGTCTCACGCACAGGTCGAGGGCCCCGACACACCGGGGAACGGGAACCGGGAAAAGTGATGTGGCGCGTCGGGCGTGTCGCGCCACCGCGCGTGTCGTCCCGGCCCTGATCAGGGCGGTCCGCAGCCGGGTGGACGCGCGCGTTCACTCCCGCGGGAGCCGGCCCAGGAGGTAGAACTCGTCGTTGGGCGGGATCGCGGCCCAGTGCGCCAGCCGGTTGGACAGGGCGAAGAGCGACACGATCGCGCCGACGTCCCACACGTCGTCCTCGGTGAGCCCGTGCGCCCGCAGGCCCGCGAGGTCGGCGGCGGTCACCGCCGCCGGCTCGACCGCCAGCCGCACGGCGACGTCGAGCACCGCGTGCAGCCGCGGGGACAGGGGCGCCTTGCGCCAGTCGACGGCGACCTGGTCGGCGATGTGCGGGTCGCGGGCGCGGATCCGGGCGATCGCCCCGTGCGCGACCACGCAGTACAGGCAGTCGTTGGCGGCGCTGGTGGCCACCACGATGACCTCCCGGTCGGCCTTGGACAGCCCGGGGGTCTCCTTGTCCATGAGGGCGTCGTGCATGGCGAAGAACGCCGCGGCCTCGGCCGGGCGCCAGGCGAGCGCGGCGAAGACGTTGGGCAGGAAGCCGGAGCGCTCCTCGACGTCGGCGTAGCGCTCGCGCAGCTCGTCGGCGAGCTGGTCACGGGCGGGGACGGGGAACCGGCTGATCGGCGAGGCATCCACCCGGCCAGCCTCCCGCGCACCGACGGCGGGCGGCCACCCGCCGGCCCTGTCCGGAGGCCGGCCGCGAGCCCGGCCCGTGGCCGACGGGGTCCTCGCTCAGCGCAGGACGACGGTCTCCGGCGCGCTGACGTCGATCGTCTCGGCGGGGTCCAGGGCGCCGGACTCCAGCTGGCCGAGGAGGGCGACGAGCACCTGCGCCTTGGCCGCGGCGTCCTCCGCGCTCCCCCACAGCACCGTGGTGTCGTCGTCCAGGGTGAGCGTGACGTCCTCGGGAGTGGTGGCCGTCGCCGCCGTGACCTCCGCCCGCACCTCCGCGGGCAGCGCGACCAGGGCGGCCAGCGCCGCGCGGGTCACCCGGTCCTCGGGCCCGGGCTCGGCCACGTCGAGCGGCACCACGCCCGAGGGCAGGTCGCCGGTCACCGTCTCGAAGAGCACCCCGTCGGCGTCGACGAGCGACCGGACGCCGTCCTGCTCGACGACGGCCACGGGCACCCGCTCCCGCACGGTGATGACGACGCTGCGGGGCCAGCCGCGGGCCACCTCGACCGATGCGACCTGGGGCAGCCGGGCGACCCGGGCCTCGGCCGCGTCCACGTCGACCCGCAGCAGCGGCGTGCCCTCCGCGATGCCGGCGACCTCGACCACCTCCGCGGAGGTCAGGCTGCCGGCACCGTCGACGTCGACCCGGTGCACGGCCAGCACCGGGCTCCCCCACACCAGCCAGGCGAGCACCGCGACGACGGCGACCGCGACGCCGAGCCGCACCACCAGCCGGCGCCGGCGGTCGGCGGGGGTGTCCCGGCGCGGCCGGCGGGGACGCCGCGCGGGACGGCGGCCGGGCTCGGGGCCGGCCCCCGCGGACCGGTCGCGGGTCGTCGTCCCCGAGCGGCTCACCGCGCCGGGACCGCCGGGTCGTCGCCGGACCCGCCGGTGCGGGCGCGCAGCGCCTCCAGCACCTCCGGGCCGACCATGGAGACGTTGCCGGCGCCCATCGTGATCACCAGGTCACCGGGGCGGGCCCGGTCGGCGAGGGCGGGCGCGGCGCCCGACCAGGAGGCCTCGAAGTGCACCCGCTCGGCCGGCAGCGGCACGGCGTCGGCGACCATCGCGCCGGTGACGCCCGGCACCGGGTCCTCGCGGGCGCCGTAGACGTCCATCACCACGACCTCGTCGGCCAGGCCGAGCGCGTCGCCGAAGCCGGCCGCGAACTCGCGCGTCCGGCTGTACAGGTGCGGCTGGAAGGCCACCACGACCCGCCCCCCGGCGGCCACCGCCCGGGCCGCCCGGAGCTGGGCGGCGACCTCGGTGGGGTGGTGGGCGTAGTCGTCGTAGACCCGCACCCCGCCCACGGCGCCCTTGAGCTCGAACCGCCGGTGCACGCCGCCGAAGCGGCCCAGCCCGGCGATCAGGCCCTCGGCGGGCAGGCCGAGCTCCAGCCCGGCCAGCAGGGCGGCGGCGCTGTTGCGCGCCATGTGCTCTCCGGGCACCCGGATCTGCACCCGGCCCAGGACCTCGCCGTCCAGGACGGCGGTCCACGCGGTGGCGTCCGGCCCGACCTCGATGTCGAGCAGCCGCAGGTCGGCGTCCTCGGCCGTGCCGTAGGTGCGCACCCGGGCCGGCGTCGGCACCCCCCGGAGCCGCGCCGACCCGGGGTCGTCGGCGCACAGGACGACGAACCCGGCGGGGTCCACCGTGCCGAGGAACCGGTCGAACGCGGCCTCGACCGCCGACAGGTCCCCGTAGTTGTCCAGGTGGTCGGCCTCGACGTTGGTGACGATCGCGCCGTAGGGGGCCAGGAGCAGGAAGGAGCGGTCGCTCTCGTCGGCCTCGGCGACGAAGACGTCGCCCCTGCCAGCGTGCGCGTTGCTGCCCGACTCGTTGAGGTCCCCGCCGATGGCGAACGACGGGTCCGCGCCGCAGGACTGCACCGCGACGGTGAGCATCGAGGTGGTCGAGGTCTTCCCGTGGGTGCCCGCGACGGCGACGCTGCGCTTGCCGGCCATGACCGCCGCCAGCGCCACCGCGCGTGGCAGGACCCGCAGGCCGCGCTCGCGGGCCGCGGCCAGCTCGGGGTTGTCCTCCCGGATGGCGGTGGAGACCACCACCGTGTCGGCCTCGCCCAGGTTCGCGGGGTCGTGGCCGAGGGCCACCCGCGCCCCCAGCGCGCGCAGGGCCAGCAGGGTCGGGGTGTCCCGCCGGTCGCTGCCGGACACGGTCACCCCGCGCGCGAGCAGGATGCGCGCGATGCCGCTCATGCCGGCGCCGCCGATGCCCACGAAGTGCACCGCGCCGAGCTCCTCGAGGGTGGGCACCGGGCCGCTCCAGGCGGCCACGTCAGCGGCGGCCACGGGCGACCTCCAGCACGATGTCGGCCAGCCGCTCGTCGGCGTCGGGCGCCCCGACCGCGGCGGCGTGCCGGGAGTACCCGGCCAGCGCGGCCGGGTCGGTGATCAGCGGGGTCACGTGTTCCTCGATCCAGGACGGCGACAGGTCGGCGTCGTCCACCAGCAGTCCTCCGCCGGCCTCGACCAGCGGCAGCGCGTTGCGCCGCTGCTCGCCGTTGCCGATCGGCAGGGGCACGAACGCCGCCGGCAGCCCGACGGCCGCGACCTCGGCCACGGTCACCGCACCGGCCCGGCACAGCGCCAGGTCGGCGGCGGCGTAGGCGAGGTCCATCCGCTCCAGGTAGTCGACGACGACGTACGGGGCGCTGCCCGGGGCGCGGGCGGGCACGGTCACGTCGGTGTTCTTGGGTCCGCGCGCGTGCAGCACCTGCACCCCGGCCGCGGTGAGCGCGTCGGCCGCCCCGACGGCAGCCCGGTTGAGGGAGGCCGCCCCCTGCGACCCCCCGAACACCAGCAGGGTGGGCCGGTCGGGGTCCAGCCCGAAGGTGGCGCGGGCCTCGGCGCGGCGGGCGGCGCGGTCCAGGCTGCTGATCGCCGTCCGGAGGGGCATGCCGACGTGCTCGCCCCCGTGCAGCGGTGTGCCGGGGACGGTGACGGCGACGCGCGCGGCCAGCCGGGCCCCGATCCGGTTGGCCAGCCCCGGCAGCGCGTTCTGCTCGTGCACGACGACCGGCACCCGCTCGCGGCGGGCCGCCAGGTAGGCCGGCAGCGCCACGTACCCGCCGAAGCCGACGACGACGTCGGCTGCGAGCTCGCGCAGCAGCGCCCGCGTCTCGGCGACCGATCGGCGCACCCGGCCGGGGACCCGGAGCAGGTCGAGGGTGGGCTTGCGCGGCAGCGGCACCGGCGGGATGAGCCGCAGGTCGTAGCCGCGGGCGGGCACCAGCCGGGTCTCCAGGCCCCGGGCGGTGCCCAGGCAGGTGATCCGCAGCCCGCCCTCGAGCGCGCCGCGGCGCAGCAGCGCGTCGGCGAGGGCGAGCATCGGCTCGATGTGCCCGCCGGTGCCCCCGCCGGCGAGGACGACGCTCGTGCTCACCGTGCTCCCTGGCTCGCTCCCGCGGGACGCTCCGCTCCTCGCTCGTTCCTCGCTGCGGTGTTCACGCCCCTGTCCGCTCACCGTGGCCGCCGCGGGGACTCGGGCGACGTGGACCGGGCGCGGGGCGGCGGCTGCCGGCGGACCTCGCCGGCCCGGGCGCGCCCCTCGGGGCTGCGGCGCTCGCGCGCGGCGGGGATCCGCTCCCGCGCGGGGTCGACGGCGACCCGGGCGACGGTGCGGCCCCCGGGGACGGTCGGCCGCCGCGGAGCACGGTCGGCGGGGCGCTCGACCCGCCGGTCGGCCGCCCCGCCCGGCTCCGGCCGGTTCCGCCGGCGCGGCCGCACCGGGTCCACCGCCTGTGCGGGGACGGGCAGCAGCAGGCGGGCCAGCCGGCCGCGGTCGCGCCGGCGCTGGTGCTCGATGGCCTCGGGCTCGGAGCGGGCGAAGCGGATCAGCAGCCCGACGATGAAGAGGGTGAGCACCAGCGAGGTGCCGCCCGCGGAGATCAGCGGCAGCGTGACACCGGTGACCGGCAGCAGGCCGACGACGTAGCCCATGTTCATCGCCGCCTGCCCCACCAGCCAGACGGTGATCGCGACGCTGGCCAGTTGCACGAAGCGGTCGGTCGAGCGGCGCGCGATCCGGAAGCCGGCGTAGGCGAGCACGCCGTAGAGGGTGACCACGACCAGGCACCCCAGAAACCCGAGCTCCTCGCCGATGATGGCGAAGATGTAGTCCGACTCGGCTTCGGGCAGCAGGTTCCACTTCATCGCGCTGTTGCCCAGCCCGACGCCCCACAGGCCGCCGGTCGCCAGCGCGTAGAAGCCGCGGATGGCCTGGAAGCCGCTGTCGGAGGGGTCCGCGAACGGGTCGAGGAACGAGGTGATCCGCGCCATCCGGTAGGGCGCGGCCACCACCATGGCCCACAGGCCGAGGGCCGCCAGCCCCGCACCCCAGGCGAAGAACCGCTTCGGCAGCCCGGCACCCCACAGCAGGCCGACCAGCACCAGCCCGAGGGTGACGATGCCGCCGAAGTCCGGCTCGAGGTAGAGCAGGAACGCCAGCACGCCGAAGACCGGGAGCAGCGGGACCAGCAGCGACTTCACCGTCAGGAACCGGCCCCGCAGGGCCAGCATGTGCGCGCCCCACAGCGCGAAGACCAGCTTGGCCATCTCCGAGGGCTGGAAGTTGGTCACCTTCAGGTCCAGCCAGGCCCGGGAGCCGTTGAGCTCCATCCCGAGCCCGGGCACGAAGACCAGCAGCAGCGAGAAGGCGGAGACGACCAGCGCCAGCGGCGCCCAGCGGCGGATGAGCCCGACGGGCAGCCGCAGCGCCACGAGCATCGCGCCCAGCCCGACACAGGCGAACACGACCTGGTCGACACCGGGGCGCCACGCCGGCTGGTCGTCCAGGGCCGCCTCGATGGCCGACGCGGAGAAGACCATGACCAGGCCGATCGCCAGCAGCAGGCCGGCCGCGCCGACCACCAGGTGGCAGCTGGTCATCGGCCCGTCGAGCCAGGCGGGCCCGGCGAACCGGCGCGCCGAGGGCCGCACCCGCCCGGCCGCCGCGGTCCGCCGTCCGCCCGCCGGGGTGACGCCGGTGGACTCCATCGCGCCATCGTCGCCGCTCCCCCCGGCGTCCGGGCGGAGGGACGGGGCGTGTCGCAGCAGCGGCTGCCGTCTCACAGGCCGGTGATGGTCAGCCAGTCGGCGTAGAACAGGCCCAGCCCGAAGGCCACCGCCATGCCCGTCACCAGCCAGAAGCGCACGATCACCGTGTTCTCGGTCCAGCCGGCGAGCTCGAAGTGGTGGTGCAGCGGGGCCATCCGGAACACCCGCCGGCGGGTGGCCCGGAAGAACGCGACCTGGATGACCACCGACAGGGTGACCGCGACGAACAGCCCGCCGAGCACGATGAGCAGCAGCTCGGTGCGGGTGACGATCGCCAGACCGGCCAGCAGCCCGCCCAGGGCCAGGGACCCGGTGTCGCCCATGAAGATCCGCGCCGGGCTGGTGTTCCACCACAGGAAGCCCAGGCAGGCACCCAGGCCGGCGGCGGCGACCAGGGTGATGTCGAGGGGGTCGCGGACCTGGTAGCAGCCGTCGATCAGCTCGGTCGTGCAGTCGTGGGTGAACTGCCAGAACGAGATGATCGTGTACGCGCCGCAGACCATCGCCGAGCACCCGGCGGCCAGGCCGTCGAGACCGTCGGTGAGGTTCACCGCGTTGGAGAACCCGGCGATGAACAGGTAGGCCAGGATCACGAACCCGATCGAGCCCAGCGCCAGCGGTGCGATGTCGCGGACGTAGGAGACGAACGTCGAGGCGGGCGTGTTGCCGGCGTCGTCGGGGAAGTTCAGCGCCAGCACGGCGAACGCGACCCCGACGACCAGCTGACCGACCAGCTTGGCGGTCTTGTTCAGCCCCAGGCTGCGCCGGTAGCGGATCTTGAGGTAGTCGTCGAGGAAGCCGACCGTGCCCAGGCCCACCATGAGGAAGAGCACCAGCAGGCCGCTGGCGGTGACGCCCCGCCCGGGCTGGTTGACGAGGAAGAGGTGCGCGATCAGGTAGCCGCCGACCGTGGCGGCCACGATGACCGTGCCGCCCATCGTGGGCGTGCCCTTCTTCGACAGGTGGCTCTCGGGGCCGTCGTCGCGGATCTCCTGGCCGAAGCCCTTCCGCCGGAACAGGTGCACGGCCACCGGGGTGGCGAGGATCGAGATCACCAGGCCGAAGGCGGCGGCGATGAGGACGGACTTCACGCGCCTGCCCCGGCGTCGAGCAGGTCCGCGGCCAGCACCTCGAGCCCGTAGGACCGGCTGGCCTTCACCAGCACGACGTCACCGGGCACCACCACCTCCGTGAGCAGTTGCCGGGCAGCCGCCCGGTCGGGCACGTGCACCGTGCCCTCGTCCTGGCGCGCCCCCGCGGCCGACGCACCCCTGGCTATCCCTACCGCATCGGGGCCGACGGCCACGACCAGGTCCACCCCGGCGGCCACGGCGTCGCGCCCCAGCCGCTCGTGCTCGGCGGCCGCGCCCGGGCCCAGTTCGGCCATCCCGCCCAGCACGGCGATCCGCCGTCCGCCGGGCAGCCGGGTCAGCGCCGCGAGGGCGGCGCGCATCGACTCGGGGTTGGCGTTGTACGCGTCGTTGACCACGGTGACCCCGTCGGCCCGCCGGGCGACCTCCATCCGCCAGCGGCTGCGCGGCACGGCCGCCGACAGTGCCGCGGCGACGTCGGGCAGGGCCATCCCGGCGGCGAGGGCCGCCCCGGCCGCCGACAGCGCGTTGGCGACCTGGTGCTCCCCCACGACCTGCAGGCCGACCGGCGCGCTCCCGCCCGCGGCGGTCAGCATGAACCGCGCCCGGCCGGCCTCGTCGAGGACGACGTCCTCGGCCCGGACGTCGGCCTCCTCGGACCGGCCGGTGGTGAGCACGCGGGCGCGGGTCCGCGAGGCCATGCCCAGCACCCGCGGGTCGTCGGCGTTGAGGACGGCGGTCCCCTCCTCCGGCAGGGCCTCGACCAGCTCGCCCTTGGCGGCGGCGATGCCCTCGGGGGAGCCGAACTCGCCCAGGTGCGCCGAGCCCACGTTGAGCACCACGCCGACGTCCGGGCGGGCGACGCGGCAGAGCCGGGCGATGTGCCCCGGCCCGCGCGAGCCCATCTCGAGCACGAGGGAGCGGGTGGTCTCGTCGGCGTCGAGCACGGTCAGCGGCAGGCCGATGTCGTTGTTGTACGAGCCGGGCGGGCTGACCGTCGGGCCGGCGGTGGCCAGCACCTGGCCGAGCAGGTCCTTGGTCGAGGTCTTCCCGGAGGAGCCGGTGATCCCCAGCGTCGTGAGGCCGCGGGCGGCCAGGCGGGCGTGCACCGCGGCGGCCAGCCGGCCCAGCGCCGCGACCGGCTCGTCGACGACGACACAGGGCAGCGCGTCGTCCGGGCGGGTGGTCAGCGCGGCGACCGCTCCGGCGGCGGCCGCGGCGGCGAGGAAGTCGTGCCCGTCGACCCGCTCACCGGGCACGGCGACGAACAGGTCGCCGGGTGCGACGGTGCGCGAGTCGACGGTGACCTTCCCGGTGACCGTGCCCGCGCCGGGGGCGGGCCGGCCCCCGACCGCCTCGGCCACCTCGGACAGGGTCAGCGGTATCACGGGGTCTCCTCGCTGGCGCCCGCGGGCGCCGGCTGCGCCAGCGCCTCGCGCAGCACGGCGCGGTCGTCGAAGGGGTACACGGTCCCGGCCACCTCCTGGCCCGTCTCGTGGCCCTTGCCGGCCACGAGGACGGCGTCACCGGGCCGGGCCCGGGCCACGGCCGCGGCGATCGCCGCGCGGCGGTCCCCGATCTCCAGGACGGCGTCGCGACGGTCGGCGGGCACGCCGGCGAGCATCGCCGCCCGGATGGCGGCGGGGTCCTCCGAGCGCGGGTTGTCGTCGGTGACGACGAGCAGGTCGCTGCCCAGCGCCGCGGCCTCCCCCATCCCGGCGCGCTTGCCGGGATCGCGGTCGCCGCCGCAGCCGAGCACGGTGATCACCCGGCCCGGGGTGGCGGCGCGCAGTGCGGTGAGGGCGGTGGTGACCGCGTCGGGGGTGTGCGCGTAGTCGACGACGGCGACGAAGGGCTGCCCGGCGTCCACCGGCTCCATGCGGCCGGGCACCACGACACCGGCCAGCCCCTCCACCGCCGCCTCGACCGGGACGCCGACCGCGTCCAGCAGGGCGACGGCGAGGACGGCGTTGGCCACGTTGAACCGGCCGGGCAGCCGGACGCGGGCGGCCCAGCTGCGGCTCCCGGGCCCGTGCAGGGTGAACACCGACCCGCCGTCCGGGGCGACGGAGACCCCGTCGGCCCACCAGTCGGCCTCGGCGCCGCGGGTGGAGACGGTGACCGCCCGCCGCCCGCCCAGCATCCCGGTCAGCCGCCGGCCGTGCGGGTCGTCGACGTCGACCACCTCGACCGCGGCGCGGCCGTCGAAGAGCCGGGCCTTGGCGAGGAAGTAGTCCTCCAGGTCGGTGTGGAAGTCCAGGTGGTCGCGGCCGAGGTTGGTGAAGCCGGCGGCGGCGAACGGGATCCCGCCGACGCGGCCGAGCACCAGCGCGTGGCTGGAGACCTCCATGACCACGGTCTGCACCCCGGCGTCGGCCATGGTCGCCAGCAGCGCGTGCAGGGCGGGCGCCTCGGGCGTGGTCCGGACGCTGCGGAAGGCGGTGACCGTCGACGTGCCGTCGGGCGCCGTGGTCCGGGTCCGCGTCTCGACGGTCCCGATCAGCCCGGTCGCTCGTCCGGCGGCGGCCAGGCCCGCCTCGACCAGGTAGCTGGTCGTCGTCTTGCCGTTGGTGCCGGTGATCCCGACGACCTGCAGCCGGCGCCCGGGCTCGCCGTACACGCGCGCGGCGACGGCGCCGAGCAGCTCGCGCGGGTCGTCGACGACGCAGACCGGCAGGCCGGTGGCGCACGCCTGCTCCCGGCCGGACGGGTCGGTGAGGACGGCGACCGCCCCGCGGGCAGCGGCGTCGGCGGCGAACCGGGCGCCGTGCGTGCGCGCGCCCGGGAGGGCGGCGTAGAGGGCACCGGGCCCGACCTCACCCGAGGCGAGGGTCACCGACGAGACGCCGGTGGCGGGGTCGCCCTGCACCGGGGCGCCGACCAGGTCGGCGAGGGCGGAGAGTGGCAGCGGGGTGGTCCCCGCCGGACGGGGCACCGACCCATCCTCGGTCGGGCTCACGGAACTCCAATCTACCGGCGGGTGGCCCCCGTCCCGGGACCCGCCCTGCGCGCGCCGGGGGGCGGGAGGGTCCGTCAACCGGTGAGGTCGAAGTCGGGGCGCGGCGTCCCGGACGGGACGATCCCGTCGGCGGTGAGCGCCTGGCGCATGACGTCGGCGAACACGGGCGCGGCCACCTGGCCGCCCTCGGCCGAGCTGGTCGGCCGCTCCAGGTCGACGGCGACGACGTACTGCGGGTCGTCGGCCGGGGCGAAGCCGACGAACGTGGTCACGTACCCGCCGCCGTCGTAGCAGCCGCACTCGGGGTTGGCGCGCTGCGCGGTGCCGGTCTTGCCGGCCACCCGGAACCCGTCGACCTGCGCGAGGGGCGCGGTGCCGCCGGGACCCACCACGGCCTCGAGCATGTAGGCCATCTGGTCGGCGGTGCGCTCGCTGACCACCCGCGTGGACGGCGGCGCCGGGGCCGGCTCCCCGCCGACGGAGGCCACCACCCGGGGCTCGATGCGGACCCCGTCGTTGGCGATCGCCTGGTAGACCGACGCCATCTGCAGGGTGGTCACCGACACGCCCTGACCGATCGGCACGTTGGCCGACCGGCTGGCGGTCCACTCCTCGGAGTCCTGCAGGATGCCGGCGCTCTCGCCCGGCAGCTCGATCCCGGTGGTGCTGCCGACACCGAAGGCCCGCAGGTACTCCTCCAGCTTCTCGTCCCCGACCTCCCGGGCGAGCATGATCGTGCCCACGTTGCTGGACTTGGCGAGGATCCCGGTGACCGTCCAGTCGATCGGCTCGTGGTCGTGGGCGTCGGTGACGACGGCGTCCCCGGCCTGGATGTGCCCGTCGACGGTGAGCACGGTGTCCGGGGTGGCCTCCCCCTCCTCCAGGGCCGCGGCGAGGGTGACCGCCTTCATCACCGAGCCGGGCTCGAAGACGTCGGACACCACGGGGTTGCCCAGCAGCTCGGGGTCGGTCTGCCGCGCCTCGGCCGGGTCGTAGCCCGGGCAGGAACCCATGGCGGCGACCTGGCCGGTGTGCACGTCCAGGACGACGGCCGACGCCCGGGTGGTGGCGCCGTCCTCGCAGGCCTGTTCCAGACGCTGCTCGGTGACGAACTGCAGGTCCGCGTCGAGGGTCAGCGCGACCGTCTCGCCGTCGGTGGCCGGGGTGGACTCGTCGATGCCCGACGGGATCGGGTGGCCGCCGCTGCCGACCTCGACCCGCCGCTCCCCGTCCGAGCCCGCCAGCTGGTCGTCGAAGGTCTGCTCGATGCCGGCCAGCCCGTCGCCGTCCCGGCCGATGAAGCCCACCACCTGCCCGGCGGTGGTCCCGGCCGGGTACAGGCGGACGGGGTCGTCCTCGAAGAAGATGCCCCCCAGGTCCAGCTCGTCGATGGCGTCGACGGTCTCCGGCGACACCTGCGAGGCGAGGACGACGTAGCGGCTGTCCTCCGACAGCTCCTCGGTCAGCTCCGAGACCGGGACGTCGAGCAGCGTGGTGAGCGCGAGCGCGGTCCGCGCCGGGTCGGTCACCACCGTCGGATCGGCGACCACCCGCGAGGCGTCGACGGTGTAGGCCAGCGGATTGCCGTCGCGGTCGGTCACCGCACCCCGCAGCGCGGCGATCGGGTAGCTGCGCAGCCGGTCCTGCGCCGCGGCGGTGGCGTACTCGCCGCTGTCGACGCCCTGCAGCAGGACCAGCTTGCCCATGACGACCAGCAGCGGGACGACGACGAGGACCAGGCCGAAGGTCAGCCGGCGGCTGCTGGCGCGGATCCCTCCGGTGGTGCGGCGGCTGCCCGGGGCGCGACGGGGCGCGAAGGCGCCCGATCCCGGCGCGAGCCGGTCACCGGTGCGCCGTCCGGGCGAGGGTGGGCGGACTGCGGTGGGCACCGGTCAGCCTCCGGACTCGGGGTCGGACTCGGGCTCCTCGGCCGGCGCCGGCTCGCCGCGCAGGGTCACCGTGCCGTCCTCACCGATCACCAGGTACGCCGCGGAGCCGGCCGGGACCAGCCCGGCGGCCGCGGCCGCCGAGGCCAGCGCCGCGGGCGTGCTGCCGTCGACGACCTGCTGCTCCAGCCGCTCGACCTCCTGGGCGCGCTCGGCGTTGGCCGCCTCCAGCTGGGTCGCCTTGAGGGAGTTGACCGCTATGGCGGTGTTGAGGAACAGCAGGGCCAGCGACGTGGCCACCAGCAGGGCCACGACCAGCAGCGCCAGCCGCGCCTGCCGGCCGGAGAGCGCGCCGCGGCGGGCACGGGCCGGCGCGGGAGCCGCGGCCGGACGGGGCGTGGGTCCCGTGGGCAGCGGCCGGGCCGGGCGGGCACGCAGCGTGCCGGTGCGGATGGGCACGCTGTGGGCGCGCGCCGGGCGGGCGGCGGCGCCGTCCGTGGTCCCGGGGGCTGCCGCGGAGCGGTCCGGCGCGGCCGGCACCGGGCGGGGTGGGACACGGCGCACGGGGGCCGGGGCGCGCCGGGGCTCCGGCGGGATCCCGGCGGCGCGGGCAGCGGAGCTCACGCTGCCCGCCGGATGCGCTCGGCGGCACGGACCCGAGCGGAGGCGGCGCGCGGGTTGGCGCCGACCTCCGCGTCGGAGGGGGCCTCCCCGCCGCGGGTGAGCAACCGCAGCGTCGGGCCGTGCTCGGGCAACGGCACGGGCAGCCCCGGTGGGGTGCGGTCGGTCGCGGCGGCGGCGAGGGTCTGCTTCACGATCCGGTCCTCGAGGGAGTGGAAGGTGATGACGGCGATGCGCCCTCCGACGGCCAGCGCCTCGATCGCGGCCGGCAGGGCGCGCTCCAGGACGCCGAGCTCGTCGTTGACCTCGATGCGCAGCGCCTGGAAGGTGCGCTTCGCGGGGTGTCCCCCGGTGCGGCGGGTGGCCGCGGGGATGGACTCGCGCACCAGCTCGGCCAGCCGGCCGGTGCGGGTGAAGGGCTCGCGCGCCCGTTCCCGCTCGATCGCCCGGGCGATGCGGCCGGCGAAGCGCTCCTCGCCGTAGACGCGCAGCACGCGGGCGAGCTGGTCGGCGGAGTAGGTGTTGACCACGTCGGCGGCGGTGCGCCGCGCGGCGGGGTCCATCCGCATGTCGAGGGGCGCGTCGGCGGCGTAGCTGAACCCGCGGTCGGGGCGGTCCAGCTGCAGGGAGGAGACCCCGAGGTCGAACAGGACGGCCTGGACCTCCTCGACCCCGAGCCGCTCGAGCACGTCGGGGAGCTCGTCGAAGACGGCCGGGACGACGGTGGCCCGGTCCGCGCAGCCCGCGGCCTCGATCCGGCGGGTCGCCTCGGCGCGGGCGTCGGGGTCGCGGTCCAGGCCGACCAGCCGCAGGCCCGGGTGGGCGCGCAGCAGGGCGAGGGAGTGCCCGGCCAGGCCGAGGGTGGCGTCCACCAGGACGGCGCCGTCGGGAGCGCAGGCAGGAGAGAGGAGCTCGACCACCCGCTCCAGCAGCACGGGCACGTGCACCGCGGACGGCGCCGGCTCGGTGCTGCTCATCGTCGACTGCTCCTCGAACGGGTCGGTGGGGCCCGTCCATGGTGGCGCGGGGCGGGGGTCGGCGGGTGGAGGGCAGCGGCGTTTCGCCGGGCTCGACACCGGGACCGCTCGGTCGGGGCGGGGCACCGCCCACCCCAGCAGGTGGACACGCTCCTGGGCCGGGGTCGCCGACCCGCCCCCGCGGGGCCCGCCTGGCGCCGGGGAAGTGCGTCAGGTGGCGCCCCGCGGGGACGGGGAGGGCCCGTGCCGGCTCGTCCGGGGAGGGGACGGCCGGCGCGCGCCCGAGGGGCGGTGCGTCCCTCCGCGCCGCGGGTCCGAGCCGCGGGGAAGACGGCTCGGGCCGGACCGGTCGAGCCGCGGGGAAGTCGGCTCGGTCGGGGCGGGGCCCGGAGGGGGTCGGGAGGACGGCGGATCAGGAGAGGGTGGGCATCCCCTCGCTCTCCATCTCGGCGAACTTCGCCTCCTGCTCGGCCACGTAGGCGTCCCAGGTGGCGGCGTCCCAGATCTCGAAGCGGGTGTCGACGCCGACGACGACGACGTCACGGTCCAGGCCGGCGTACTGCCGCAGGTTCGCGGGGATGGTGATGCGGCCGGTCTTGTCCGGCTCCACCTCGACCATCGACCCGAAGCTCATGCGGGCCCGCATGCGCGCCTCGGCGGTGTCAGCGGGCGCCATGCTGGCCGCGGCCTGGCTCTGCTCGGCGACCCGGGACATGGTGAGGCCGTAGATGCAGCGCTCCTGCCCCTTCTTGATCACCATGCCCTCGGCCACCTGCTCGCGGAACCGGACGGGGAGTGCGAGCCGGCCCTTCTCGTCGAGCCGCAGCGGATAGCTGCCGACGAACACCGGATCACCTCCCCCATCGGTCCTCCTCGTGCTCCGGGGCGCCCCCGGGACGGGCCCTGCCTCCCCACCGGGCCACACAGTAACCCACTGGGCCCCACCAGACACCACTCGACACCATGTCGTGACCGGCCTCCCCCACCCCTCCCCCCGCAGGTCAGCGCGGGGTGGGGACGGGTGGGGCGGCGGGTGGGGCCGAGTGGGGCGACCGGTGGGGGGAGGTGGGGCGACGGGCACCCCGGCAGGTCGTCACCCAGGGGCGGCGGGGGCCCCGGAGGGGCGGAGCAGTTGGCCGAGCCATCCGTCCGGCGTCCCGCGACCGCCCGGCGGGCCGATCCCGCACGTACCGTGGGACGACGGTGACCCGGACAGGTGGGGTCCCACGGGGAGGGAGCAGCGTTGGGCACGAGGCCGACGAGCGCCGTCGAGGAGCGCCCGTGACCGAGCTGGCGAGGTCCCGCGGGAGCGCCGCCGACGCCTCGGTCGACGTCGCGGCGGAGGGCGCCCGGATCGCGGCGAACATGGCCCGCGTCGTCCACGGCAAGCCCGACGTCGTCCACCTGGCGCTGGTGGTGCTGCTGGCCGAGGGGCACCTGCTCGTCGAGGACGTGCCCGGTGTCGGCAAGACCACGCTGGCCAAGGCCCTCGCCGCCTCGATCGACGCGAGCGTGCGCCGCATCCAGTTCACGCCCGACCTCCTGCCCAGCGACGTGACCGGGGTGTCGGTCTACGACCAGGAGACCCGGGAGTTCGAGTTCAAGCCCGGTGCGGTGTTCGCCAACATCGTCGTGGCCGACGAGATCAACCGGGCCTCACCCAAGACCCAGTCGGCGCTGCTGGAGTGCATGGAGGAGCGCCAGGTCACCGTGGACGGGGTCAGCTACGAGCTGGCCCGGCCGTTCCTGGTGGTGGCCACCCAGAACCCCATCGAGATGGAGGGCACCTACCCCCTCCCCGAGGCCCAGCGCGACCGGTTCACCGCGCGGGTCTCCATGGGCTACCCCGACCGCGAGGCGGAGCTGGCCATGCTCGACGACCTGGTGACCACCGACCCGCTGGCCTCCCTCCTCCCGGTGGCCGACGCCGCCGGGGTGCGGGCCCTCGTCGCCGCGGTCGGCCGGCTGCACGTCTCCGAGGCCGTCCGCCGGTACGTCGTGGCCCTGGTGGAGGCCACGCGCCGCTCCCCCGACCTGCGGCTGGGCGCCTCGCCGCGGGCCGGCCTCCAGCTGCTGCGCACCGCCCGGGCCACCGCCGCCCTGGCCGGCCGCGACCACGTCCTCCCCGACGACGTGCAGACCATGGCGGTCCCGGTGCTCGCCCACCGGCTGCTGCTCACCCCGGACGCCGCGGCCGCGCGCCGGCGCGCCGAGCAGGTGGTCACCGACCTGCTCGCGACCGTCCCGGTGCTCCGCGGACGCTGACGTGCGCGGCCCCGTGGCGACGGCGCTCGCCACGCTCACCCTGCGCGGCCGGTGCCTCGTGGCCGCCGGGCTGACGCTGCTCCTCCTCGGCGTGCTGCTCGGCGAGCGCCCGCTGGCGCAGGTCGCGGTCTTCGTGCTGGCGCTGCCGCTGCTGTCGGCGGCCGCCGTCGCGCGCCGCCGGTTCCGCGTCGCGTCCCGGCGCACGGTGCTGCCGGCGCGGGTCCCGCGGGGCGGGGACGCCGACGTCCGGCTGGACGTCACCAACGCCGGCCGCGGCACCGGCGGGCTGTGGCTGCTGGCCGAGACCGTGCCCGCCGAGCTCGGCCCCTCCCCGGAGTTCGTGGTCGACCGCCTGGCCGCCGGCGCCACCGCCACGCTGCACTACCGCGTCCACGGCGGGCGGCGCGGCCGCCACCGGCTGGGCCCGCTGCGGCTGCGCCTGGTCGACCCGTTCGGGCTGGTGCTGCGCAGCGTCGCGGGCGCCGACAGCGCCCCGCTGGTGGTGGTGCCGCGGGTCGTCCCGCTCGGCCCCGGCGGGCCGTCCGGTGGGCACGGGGGCGGCGGGTCCGGCGCACGCCGGTCGATCGCCGTCCACGGCGAGGACGACGTGAGCACGCGGGCCTACCGGCACGGGGACGACCTGCGCAAGGTGCACTGGCGGGCCACGGCCCGCACCGGGGAGCTCATGGTCCGGATGGAGGAGCGCCCGTGGCGGGCGCAGGCCACCCTGCTGCTCGACACCAGGGCGCGCGCCCACCTGCTGGTCCGTGGGCACGCCGCGGCCGCCCTGGCCGCCACCGCGACCCCCGACTCCCCTCCCCCGGACAGCCTCGAGTGGCTGGTGGAGGCCGCCGCCAGCATCGGCACGGAGCTCATCGCCCGCGGCGCGACGCTGCGGGTGGTCACCGACGCCCTGGAGCTCGCGCCGGCCGAGCACCGGGACGGGTTGGGGCCGAGCGAGCTGCTGGACCGCCTCGCCGGGGTGACGCCCTCCCGGCTCACCGGCCTGGGACCGGGCATCGACCTGCTCGCCCGCGCGGCCGGCGACGGCCCGGTGGTCGCCCTGCTGGGCGCCGTCGGCCCCGACGAGGCGGCCGAGCTGGTGCGCGCCCGCTCGGGTCCCACCACGGACGTCGCGGTGCTCACCGACATCAGCAGCTGGGCCTCCGGCGCAGCTCGGGGTCGGCGCCCCGGCACCGGCGCCTCCGGCGAGCTGACCCGGCAGCAGGAGGCCGCCGCCGACGTGCTGCGCGCGGGCGGGTGGCAGGTCGCGCTGGCCTCCGCCGAGAGCTCCGTCGCGTCGGTGTGGGCGCAGCTGGGGCGGCCCGGCGCGGCGCCGGCCGGACTGCGGGGGGTGCCGGCGTGACCGCACCCACGACGGTGGCCGCCGCGCACGCGCCCGGTGAGGGCCGGGGAGGGTCGGCACCCGACTCCCGGCCGCGCCCGCTGCTCCGGGACGCCGGCACGACCCTGGCCGCGGCGGCCGCCACCGGGCTCGGCGCTCTCGCGCTGGCCCCGGTCTTCACCGACCGCAGCTGGCTGCCGCCGGTGCTGGCCGCCGTCGCCGTCGTCGCCCTGGGTGGGCTGTTCCTGCGCGCTGCGGGCGCGGCGCTGGAGGCTCGGCTGTTCGGGGACCGGCCGGTCCCGGGGGCGTGGTCCGCCCTCGCCGTGCCCCTGGTCCCGCTCGGCCAGCTGGCCCTGCTCGGCTGCCTGCTCACCGCGCTCTTCGCCCCCGCCCGCGCCGGTGGCGGGTTCCTGCCCACCGGCGGCAGCGGAGCCGACCTCGCCTCCGTGCTGGTCGACGGGACCGCGGAGCTGCGCGAGCAGTCCACCCCGGCGCTGCCGCTGACCGGCCTGCTGGCGCTGACCACGGTGCTGGTCGGGCTGGTCGCGGTGGCGGTCGACCTGGTCGCCGTCGGCGGGCGCCAGCCGGCGCTGGCGGGGCTGGGGCTGCTCATCCTGTTCTGCGTCCCGGTGAGCACGGTGACCGGGACGATCGGCGCGCTGCCGGTGGCCGCCCCCGCGGCCGGCCTGGCGCTGCTGCTGTGGGCCGACCAGCACCGGCGGCTGGGCGGGCGACCGGCGGAGGGACCCCGCCCGCTGCTGGGGACCGGCACGCTGGCCGCCGTCCGCACCGGGGCGGTGGCCGTCGTCCTCGGCCTGGTCGTCGGCGCGGTCGTGCCCACCCTCACCGAGGGCTCCTTCGCCGGGGGGATCGGCCGCGGCCCGGGCGGCGGCGCGACCGGGACGGCCCTGGACCCGGCGGCCGCGCTGCAGGGGCAGCTGACCCTCCCGGAGCCGATCGACCTGCTGCGCGTCGACGCGTCGGTGGAGGACCCGGGCTACCTGCGGGTGGTCGCCCTCGAGGTCTACGACAACGACGAGGGCTGGACCGCCGGCAACCTCGACGGCGAGGCCTCGGTGGCCGGCAACGAGCGGCTGGCCCCCCTGCCCGGACGGCGCGACGGCCGACCCGTCGACGCGCTGATCACCGCCCTCGGCCACGAGGACCGCTTCCTGCCGGTGCTCTACTCCCCCCTCGCCGTGCAGGTCGCGGACGCCGAGCGCTGGCGGATCGACCCCTCCACCACCACCGTCTTCGGCCGCGACGCGACCACCGCGGGACGGACCTGGTCGGTGGCCTCGGTCGAACCCCGGCCCAGCGAGGAGGAACTCGCCGGCGCGCAGGCGCTGCCGGCGGAGCTCCCCCTCGTCCAGCGCTACACGGCCCTGCCGCCGCTGGACCCCAGCGTCCCGGAGCTGGTCACCCGGCTCACCGACGGGCTGACCACTCCCTACGAGCGGGTCCGGGCCGTCTACGACCACTTCACCGACCGGGACAACGGCTTCGTGTACTCGCTGTCGACGGCCCCGGGCACCACCGGCGACGACCTCGCCGACTTCCTGCGGCTGCGGCGGGGCTACTGCGAGCAGTACGCGGGGGCGATGGCGGTCCTGGTGCGCGCAGCCGGCGTGCCCGCCCGGGTCGTCCTCGGCTACACCCCCGGCACCGTGCAGCCCGACGGCAGCCGGCTGGTCACCAGCGACGACGCGCACGCGTGGGTGGAGGTCTACTTCGACGACCTGGGGTGGATCCCGTTCGACCCCACGCCCATCGACGTGGACCGGGCGGTGGACCTGCCGTGGTCGCCCCGCGTCCAGGACCAGGAGGCCGACCCGCGCGCCGACGTCCCGTCCGCGCCGGCCCCCGCTCCGGTTCCGCAGACGCCCCGGGCGGAGCCGGTGCCCCAGTCCACGCCGGTGACGCAGCAGGCCGAGGAGTCGGCGCAGTGGGTGCGACCGGTGCTGCTCGGCGCCGCGGCGGTCCTGGGCGCCGCGGGCCTGGTCACCGTCCCCGCCGGACTGCGGGCCCTGCAGCGACGGCGCCGCGTGGGCAGCGGGGACCCTGCCGCGCTGTGGGACGAGTTGACGGCGACCGCACTGGACGTCGGCCTGGAGACCGACCCGGCGCGCACGCCGCGGCAGGTGGCCGAGCAGCTGTCCGCGGCGGTGGCCGACCGCGGTGGGAGGGGCGGTGCGCACCGGACCGGCGGTCCCGGCCCGGACGCCACCGGCGCCGTCGCCCGGCTGGCCCGCGCCGAGGAGTCGGCCAGCTACGCGCGGCCGGGCAGCGCGCCGCCGGCCGGACCGGAGCTCCGGGCGGCGCTGGACACCGCCCGCCACGGGCTGCTGTCGACGGCGCGACGGTGGACCCGGCTGCGAGCGCTGCTCTGGCCGGCCTCCCTGGTCACCGGCCTGCGGGTCCGGGTGTCCCGGCCGGCCTGGTCGCGGCTCGGGCGGCGGACGGCGCTGCGGGGCTGATCCGGTCGACGGGGCCTGCCCGGGTCAGGCCGGGCGGTCCACCTGCAGCCGCAGGATCCGCTCGGTGAGCTCGGTCAGGGGCACCGCCGACCCGCCGCTCCCGGCGGACACCACGGCCGCGACGATGCCGCCGTCCAGCCAGCCGGGGATCTCGGCGAGGAGGGAGTCCAGGTCGAGGAACACCGGCGCCTCACCGGGGTCGGCGGCGGCGCCGGCCTCCGCGGTGGCCAGCTCCGCGGAGGTCCACAGCGGGACGACGTCGCGCCCGTCGTCGCCGGTCTAGGGGACGATGCCGTCGGCGTCCCCCCAGCCCCACAGTCCACCGGTGGCGGCCAGGGCCGCCCACACCGCTTCGGTCACGTCCCCTCCTCCGGATCTCCGACCCCCGACGCGCGACAGCCGCCGTCCGGAGGGGACGGCGGCTGTACGGCAGGGGCTGTCGGGCTACTGGTCGTAGCGGCGGCGGAACCGCTCCTCGAGCCGGTTCTTCAGCGGCTGCCGACGGGGCTTGCCGCCGCGGCCGCGGGGAGCCGGGCCGCCGGTGGCACCGGCCGAACCCGCCTCGGCCACACCGGTGGCGTTCTTGTAGTTGAGGACGGCGAGCGCCAGCCCGCCGAAGGCGATCAGGAAGCCGAGGACACCGAGCGGCACCCACGACGCCACGGCGCCGCCCACGAGGACGGCCATCCCGACCAGGACGAGGAGAGCGCCCAGCTGCAGCCTGCGGCGGGCCTTGATCCGGCGATCACCGGTGCGGACGGACGAGGCGAACTTCGGATCGTCATCGACGAGGGCGCGCTCGATCTGCTCCAGCAGTCGCTGTTCGTGCTCGGAGAGCGGCACGTCGACCTCCAGGTGGGCCAAAGCCAAGAACCCGACGGCGGTGCCCGCCGTCGGTGACATCGAGGATACGAGCCCTTTGCGGGGCGCGAAAGGCGAGTCGGCCCCGACCCGCCGTGATCACTCTCGTGGGTGGGACGGGGCCGCCGGGAAGACGAACGGACGCGGCCGCGGGTTCCCCGCACCGGTCAGCGGACGGACTGCCCACCGCGGTGCAGGAGGGTCGCCGGGCGCACCGCCCCGGCCCCGAACCGGCGGGCCGCCCGGTCGGCGGCGAGCTCGGCCTCCCGGCGGCCGTGCTCGCGGGCTCCCAGCTCCAGCTGCCGGGGCGCGGAGCCGGCCTCCACCAGGCGCTCGGCGCGCACGCCGACCAGCCGGATCCGCGCCCGCTGCAGGCCCAGGGCGTCGAACAGGGCGCGGGCGGTGTCGTAGAGCTCCTGCCCGACGTCGGTGGGGGCCCCGAGGGTGCGCGAGCGGGTGATCGTGGTGAAGTCGGCGAAGCGGACCTTGATGGTCACGGTGCGGGCCAGCCAGCCCGCCGAGCGCAGCCGGCCCGCCGTCCGCTCGGACAGCCGCAGCAGCTCGCGGTGGATGACCGCCGGGTCGTCGACGTCGGTGCCGAAGGTCTCCTCGTGCCCGGTGGACCGCTCCGGCTCGTCGGGCACCACGCGGCGGGGGTCGCGGCCCCACGCCAGCTCGTGCAGGTGCGTGCCGGCGGCCTGGCCCACCGCCCGCTGCAGGGTGCGCACCGGCACGTGGGCGAGGTCGCCCACCGTGCGCAGCCCGAGCCGCACCAGCACCTCCTCGGTCTTGGCCCCCACCCCCCACAGGGCGCCGACCGGCAGCGGGTGCAGGAACGCCATGACCTCGGCCGGGCGGACGACCAGCAGCCCGTCGGGCTTGGCGCGGGTGGAGGCCAGCTTCGCGACGAACTTCGTGCCGGCCACGCCCACTGAGCAGGTGATGCCCTGCTCGTCGTAGACCCGGGCGCGGATGTACTCCCCGATCTCGGCCGCGTCGCCCAGCCGGCGCCGGGCGCCGGAGACGTCGAGGAAGGCCTCGTCCATGCTCAGCGGCTCCACGAGCGGGGTGATCGAGCGGAACAGCGCCATGACCGCGCGGGAGACCTCGCCGTAGAGCGCCATGTCCCCCGGCAGCACCGTCGCGGTCGGGCACAGCCGCAGCGCCCGGGACGTCGGCATCGTGGCGTGCACCCCGTAGCGGCGGGCCTCGTAGGTGGCCGAGGTGACCACCCCGCGGTTGCCCGCCCCGCCCACGATCACCGGGGTGCCGGCCAGCTCGGGACGGCGGCGCACCTCGACGCTGGCGAAGAACGCGTCCATGTCGACGTGCAGCACGGTGCAGCCGGCGGCGCGGGCGGACTGGCTCATGACCCCTTCCCGACCTCGAACACGTGTTCGACGGACGGGAGGACGGTAACGCCCTCGGCACGGTCCGGGCATCTCCACCCCGTGTCGTGACCGACCCGTTGCCGACACGCCGTTCCCGCTGGTCGGAGCGGGAGTGTGAGAGCAGGATCGGTGAGGTACAGCACGCCCGGAGGGCCACCACCCGGTGGCCCGCGACCGATGCGATCGGAGACCCATGGCGCTCGACGACGATGACATGACCACCGCCGGCGTGGGCGACGGCGGCGCGGACGGCGGTGCCGACGGCGGCGCTGACGGTGGTGCCGACGGCGGCGCGGACGGCGGCGCCGGTCACGGTCCCGCGGACGGCGGGGCGGCCGGTGGCGGCTCCGATGGTGGTGCGGACGGCGGCGCGGACGGCGGTGCCGATGGTGGCGCCGACGGTGGCGCGGACGGCGGTGCCGACGGCGGCGCGGACGGCGGTGCCGATGGTGGTGCCGACGGTGGCGCGGACGGTTCCGCCTGACCGAGGACCCCACCGCGCAGGGCCGGCCGGATCCCCGGCCGGCCCTGCGTCGGTGCACCGCCCTCGACCCGCAGGTCTTCGCGCGGGAGTACTGGTCGCGCCGGCCGCTGCTCACCCGCGCCGAGGAGACTGGTGGGTCCTTCGCCGACCTGCTCGACCTGGCCGCGGTCGACGAGCTGCTCTCCCGGCGGGGGCTGCGCACCCCGTTCCTGCGGATCGCCAAGGACGGCGCCGTCGTCGACCCCAAGCGGTTCACCACCTCTGGGGGCGCCGGGGCCGAGATCGCCGACCAGGTCTCCTCTGACGCGGTGCTGCGGCTGTTCGCCGACGGCAGCACCGTCGTCCTCCAGGGCCTGCACCGGCTGTGGCCGCCGCTGATCGAGTTCGCCGACCAGCTGGCTGCCGACCTGGGTCACCCGACGCAGGTCAACGCGTACGTCACCCCGCCGTCCTCCCGCGGGTTCTCCCCGCACTACGACGTGCACGACGTCTTCGTGCTGCAGGTCGCCGGGGAGAAGCACTGGCGCATCCACGAGCCGGTGCTGCCCGACCCGCTGCGCACCCAGCCGTGGAACGACCGGGCCGCCGCCGTGGCCGCCGCCGCCGAGCGCGAGCCGGTCATCGACGCGGTGCTGCGGCCCGGCGACGCCCTCTACCTGCCCCGCGGCTACCTGCACTCGGCGGTCGCGCTGGGCGAGATCAGTGCGCACCTGACCATCGGCGTGCACCCGGTCACCCGCTGGGCGGCCGCCGAGTCGGTGCTCGACCTCGTGCGGGTGCTCGCCGCCGAGGACCCCGAGCTGCGCCGTTCGCTGCCGCTGGGCGTCGACCTGGCCGACCCGGGCGCCGTGACCGACGACGTGGCGGCGGTCGTGGCGGGCCTCCGGGAGTGGCTGGGCCGGGTCGACCCGGCCGAGGTCGCCGACCGGCTCCGGTCGCGGACCTGGGCGCAGGTGCGACCCGAGCCCGTCGCGCCGCTGGCCCAGGCCACCGCGGCGTCGGCGCTGTCCCCCGACACCGTGCTGCGGGTCCGCCGCCGTCTGCGCTGCCAGCTGCGCGAGCCGGTCGACGGCCGGGTCACCCTGGTCGCCGGACGCCGGTCGCTGGAGCTGCCGGCCGACACCCGCCCCGCCCTGGCCGGGCTGCTGGCCGCCGGCGAGCTCAAGGTCGCCGACCTGCCCGGCCTGGACGTCGCCGACCAGCTCACCCTGGCCCGTCGGCTGGTCACCGAGTCCATCGCGGTCGTCCCGGACGCGGCCGCGCCGGACGCCGTCGTCCGGACCGCGCCCGCGGGGCACGATGAGGGACGTGACCGCGGGCCCGGGACCGGAACGTGAGCCGGCCGGGCCGCACGGCGTGACGGACCCGGCCGACTTCTGCCGCCCGGCGGAGGCACCCGGACGTCCGGTCGGCCGGATCGACGAGGACCGCTGCTCGGTGCGGGCGCTGACCCGCGGCGACTCGGGGGTCGCCACGGCCTCCCCGGCCCAGCGCTGGCTGCTCATCGAGCAGACCGGACCGTGGGGTGTCGACGCGCTCACCCAGTCACGGTTCGACGCCGCCGTCGCCCCGCGGCTGGCCCACCGCGCCCGGCAGGAGAACGTGCGGGTGCTGCTCGTCCGCCGGCCCGGCGACCGGGAGGCCGACTCCCTGCGGCGGTGGGCCTACGTCGACGGGCGGCCGGGGCGCGAGGGCCTGTGGTGGTCGGTGCGCACCAGCGACGCGGAGCTGGTCGACGCGCCGTGGGACGGCTCGGTCGGCGAGCCCGCCGTCGGGCCCACCTACCTGGTGTGCGCCCACGGCGGGCACGACGCCTGCTGCGCGCTGCGCGGCCGCCCGCTGGCCCGGGTGCTCCCGGCCGAGGACGTGTGGGAGTGCAGCCACCTCGGCGGCGACCGGTTCGCCGCCAACGTGCTCGTGCTGCCGCACGGCTTCTACTACGGGCAGGTCCCCGACGACGGCGCGGCCCTGGTGGGCGCGCACGCCCGCGGGGAGGTGGCCCTGCCGTGGCTCCGGGGTCGCGCCGGCTGCCCGCCGCCGGTGCAGGCCGCGCAGCACACCGCCCGCGGGGAGCTGGGGCTGTTCGGCATCGACGCCCTCCCGCCGCGGGGGGTGCGCCGGCTGACCCCGGCCGGAGCCGAGGTCGAGCGGTGGGTGGTGACCCTCGCCGGCCCGGACGGCGACGTGGTGGCCGAGGTCGAGAGCCACCCGTCGGAGGAGGCGGCGCGGCTGACCTGCCGGGCGACCCACGACGCGCACACCCGGACCTGGTCGGTGCGGCTGGTCTCCGCGGTCTGACCGGGGGTCACGCGCCCGCGCCGGCCGGCTCCGGGACGAGCCCGTGCGCGGCCAGCGTGCCGTACACCGTCTGCGCCAGGGCCCCGATCTGGTCCTCGTCCGGAGAGCTGTTCAGGTTCATGGCGGCGATCACCCCGGAGTCGGGGAAGTAGACGTGCAGGGCGCGGAAGCCCAGCGTCTGTCCCTCGTAGAACCAGAACGTGCCCAGGGTGTCGGTCAACTGGGCGATCCCGAGCCCGAACCCCTGCGGGTCGGACGGGGAGGTCTGCTCGATGGGCTGCCCGGTCGCCGTCGACACCAGGCTCTCCAGCGCGTCCTGCTGCTGCGGCGGGAGCAGCTCCCCCTCGTACAGCGCCCGTTCCCACCGGGTCATGTCGGCCGTCGTGGCCAGGATGCCGCCGGCGCCGCGCGCCCAGGACAGGCTGTCCCGGCTGACGTCGCGTCCGCGCAGCGGCGCGAGCCCGGGGTCCCCGGTCCGGGTGTAGTAGCCGGCCGGCATGCGGTCGGCGATCCGGTCGGGGTACAGGTGCGGGCGGTAGTGCGTGTCCTCGAGGTCCAGCGGCTCGAGGAGCCGCTCGGCGAGTTGGTCCTCGTAGCTCTCCCCGGTCACCGCCTCGACGATCAGCTCGCCGAGGACGTAGTTGGTGTTCGAGTAGCTGTAGCCGGAGGTGGCCGGCACCCCGTCCACGTACGCGATCAGCTCCTCCGGCGAGAAGTCCCGCTGCGGGTCGGCGGCGTAGTCGGCGAGCATGGCCTGCTGGTCGTCGTAGGTCGGGATGCCGCTGGTCATGCTCAGCAGGCGGCGGATCGAGACGTCGGCCCACTGCGGGTACTGCGGGAGCCACTCGGTGACGGTGTCGTCGATCGAGAGGCGGCCCTCGGCCTCGAGCTGCAGCAGGAGCACCGAGGTGAACGCCTTGGTGTTGCTGCCGATCTGCCAGAGGGCGTCCGGCTCCAGCGGCACGGAGCCGCCGAACTCCGTCGTCCCGGCACTGACGTCGATGCTCGTCTCCTCTCCCGGGAGGCTGACGCTCAGCCCGGCGGCCGACACGTGCTCCACCGTCCCGCGCGCCTGCAGGTACTCGTCGAGGTCCCCGCGCAGGTCCTGCACCAGCGCCGGGTCGACGGCGGTCGACGCCGGGGCGGCCGCGGCGGCGGGTGCGACCAGGCCGGCCAGCACGAGGGCGACCGCGGCGACCGGCACGCAGGCCAGGGCGGCTCGGGGAGGGAGCAGGCAGGTGCGTCTGGCGCTCATCGCGGACTCCGCCCTGGCGGGATCGGGGACACCGAACCGCCGGACTGTCGCCCCTCCCGACCGGAGCCGTCAACGGCCGTGCGGCGTGTGCGGGGTCAGGAGAGGGCGCGGCCCCGCGCGGCGAGCAGCGGGATGGCCAGCTCGGTCGCGGTGAGTGAGCCGTGGTAGCCCACCAACCGGCTCGGGCCGGGCTCCCGCTCGGTCGCGGTGAGCGCCCACGTGCCGCGTGCCAGCGCGACGACGTCGCCGATCCGGGCGGCCAGGCCGTCGTCCACGGGGCCGAAGACGCCGCTGGCGATGGCCTCGTCACGCCCGGCGACCCAGGCGCGGTCGCCCAGCACCTCCCGCCACCGGGCCAGCAGCTCGGCCTCACCGCCGGGGACGGCGTGCAGGTACCGGGCCCGCGGTTCGCCGGCGAGCAGCCGCACGCCCTCGGTCAGGTCGGGCTCGGCGTCGAGGTCGATGCGGGTGTCCGGCGGGACGTCGAACATCCCGTGGTCGGCGGTGACCAGCAGCGCGGCGTCGTCCGGGAGGCCGGCGACGACCTGCTCGACGAGCCGGTCGACCAGGGCCAGCTGCGCCCGCCAGCTGGCGGAGCCGACCCCGCGCACGTGGCCGGTGAGGTCGAGCTCGGCGGTGTAGCCGTAGACGAGGGTCCGGGGCGCGGCGGACAGCGCCTGCAGCAGCCCGGCGGCGAGGTCGCCGGCGCCGACCGTCCCGGAGTAGCGGGCGCCGCGGTAGGCGGCCTGGGTGAGGCCGCTGCCGGCGAACGCGTAGGGCGCGACGGCGGTGACCGGCACGCCCGCGGCGGCGGCCTGCTCGAAGACGCTCCGGCGCGGCTGCCAGGTGGCCGGGTCCGGGTCGTCGGACCACTGGATGTGGTTGAGGGTCCGCTCCTCCCCCGGGGCGCCCGTCCCTCCGGGGACGATCGTGACGAACCCGAGGACGCCGTGGCTGCCCGGCGGCAGGCCGGTGCCGAGGCTGGTGAGGCTGACCGGTGTGGTGCTGGGGCAGGGGGCGGAGAGGTCGCCGGCCGGGGTCGCCAGTCCGGCCAGGGTGGGCGCGAGGTCGGCGTGCGCCCGGACGAGGTCGGCGCCGAGCCCGTCGACCAGGAGCACCGCGACGCGGCGGGCGCCGGCCAGCGCGGCGGTGAGGCCGAGCGGGTCGGCGGGCAGGCCGTCACGCTCGACGGGGACGCCGAGCGCGGTCGCGACGCCCGGGAGGACGTCGGCCAGGGTGGCGGTCCCGTAGGCGGGGCGCTGCAGGTCCGCCGGGAGGCTCACGGACGCGTGGCCAGGACGTGCAGCCCGGCGGCGACGTCGCGGTAGGGCGAGCTGCCGGCCAGGGCCAGCTCGAGCCGGCGGACGGCGTCGGGGTCGGCGCCGGAGGCGACGTCGAGCAGGTCGGCGACCACCGACACCCCCCGCCAGGTGCCCGGCCGCAGGCCGGCGGCCTCGACGAGGGCCAGCAGTCCGTCGGGGGTGAACCGGCGGCGGCCGGGGCGGGCGGGGTCGCGGCCCTCGACCATGGCCAGTGCCTCGACGGGGTGGCCGGCGGCGGCGCGGGCGAGGACGGCACCGGCGCGGTTGGCGCTGGCCACGCTGGCGGTGCCGCCGGGGCGCAGCGCCCGGGTGATCTCGCGGAGGGTGGTGGCCGGGTCGTCGACGACCTCGAGCACCGAGTGGCACAGCGCGAGGTCGTAGCTGCCCTCGCCGTCGTCGCCGGGCGGGATCACCTCGTGCAGCAGGTCCCCGTCGCCCTGCACGCCGTGCACCCGCTCGCCGACCCCCGCGGTCTGCGCCCGGCGGGTGAGGGTCGCGAGGGCGTCGGCGCTCGGGTCGACGACGGTGACCTGGTGGCCGAGGCGGGCCAGCGGGACGGCGAAGTTGCCGCTCCCCCCGCCGACGTCGAGCACGCGCAGTGCGGTGCCCGCCGCGACGACCGGGTCGAGCGCGGCCCAGACGGCGGCCACACGGGCGGGCAACTGGTCCGCGGAGGAGGCGGGGGCAGACGGCGGCACCCGTCGGAGCCTAGTGGCGGGCACCGCGCGTCACAGCGACGCGCGGGGCCCGCCGCCTGTGCCCACCACCGGGCCGGGTGCAGACCGCCGTCCGCGCACGCTCAGGCGGGCACCTGGTCGGCGGCCCGCCGGATCTCGGCGATGTCGATGCGGCGCATCTGCAGCATCGCCTGGGTGGCGCGCTGCGCCCGGCCGGAGTCGGGGTCGTTGAGCAGGCTGAGCATCTCGACGGGGACGACCTGCCACGAGACGCCGAACCTGTCCTTGAGCCAGCCGCACATGCTCTCCTCGCCGCCGTCGGCGGTGAGCCGGTCCCAGTAGTGGTCGACCTCATCCTGGTCGGCGCACATGATCTGGAAGGAGATCGCCTCGCTGAAGGTGAACTGCGACCCGCCGTTGAGGGCCGTGTACTCCTGCCCGTCGAGGGTGAAGTCGACGGTGAGGACGTCGCCCTCCTTCATCGGCGGCGGCATGTCGGGGCCGTAGCGGGTGACCTGCCCGATCGAGCTGTTCGGGAAGACCGAGGTGTAGAGCTGGGCGGCCTGCTCGGCCTGGCCGTCGAACCACAGGCACGGGATCTGCTTGGGCATCGGGTTCCTCCGCGGTCGGTGCTGCTCGTCAGGAGGTAGACGCCGCGGCGGCGCGGAACTCATCGCGGATCGGGGTCCGTGGTGGTGTGCGGTTCCGGCGGGCGCCCGTGGTGGTGTGCGGTTCCGGCGCATCCTGGCCGGAGAACGCGCCGGAACCGCACACCACCGGGCGCGGCGCTCGGGGCGGCGACGCACGGTCGCCCGCACTCAGTGGCCGGAGCTGCCGGGGCTGGAGTGCCACAGCTTGCGCGGCGCTGCTGCGGCCCGGCGGGCCGCCGTCGCGGCGTCGTCCCCGGCCGGCTTGATGTCGGCGTAGGGCGACATCCGGAAGCCGGTCGGGTGGACCAGCACCGGCTTGACCACCACCGGCCGGGACCCGTGCGAGGCCGCCGCCCCGGTGATGGCCGCCTCCGTGTACTCCCCCGGCGCGGCCATGTGCTCGGCCACCGCGGCCGCACCGCCGGCCTCCCATGCCTCGTGCAGCGCGGGCAGCTCCCACGCCCCGGTGGCGCGCAGGGACACCCCCCGCGGGCCGGTGCGCCGCAGCACCCCGCGGATCACCAGCAGCCACGAGTGGAAGACCGTGGCGGCGTAGGGCCCCTGGGCGTCCTCGAAGAAGGTGGAGTCGGTGCACCCGGTGCCGTCGTCGAGGGTCACGAAGACCACCCGGCGGCCGGAGCGGATCGGCGGGGTCTGGGTCGCCACCTTGACGCCGGCGACGAGCACCTCCGCGCCGCTGCGGCAGCCGAGCAGCTCCCCCGCCGGGACCGCGCCGATCGCGGCGAGGAACGGCCGGTAGAAGTCGACGACGTGCCGGCTGGCGTCCAGCCCGAGCACCTCCAGCTCGGCTCGCACCAGCTCGGCGTCGGTGAACTCCGGCAGCCCGCTGCCCTCCGCCCAGCCCGGCCCGACTTCGCCCGCCTCCTCGCCACCGTCCTCCTCGCCGGGGAGCTCCAGGCCCATGAGGTCGAGGCTGAGCTGCCCGTTCGAGCTCGCCCGCGCGCCGCTGCGGCTCCACCGGTCGAGCTCGCCGATCTGCAGCAGCAGGTCGCGCCGGGTGACCTGCCGGCGGCTGCGGGTGGGGCGGCCGGCCTCGCGGTCGCGGATCCCGAAGCCGTAGAGGGAGTCGAAGCCGCCGGCCAGCACCAGCCGCTCGACCACCGGCCGGGACACCGACGCCCGGTGCCAGAAGTCGGTCAGCGACCGGTAGGGCTGCCCCGCGACGACGCGGGCCACCTCCTCCTCGGCGATGCCCTTGACGTCGGCCAGCGACAGCCGGATGCCGTAGCGGGACGGGTCGGCCATCGAGGCGGGCATCCACTCGGGCCGCTGCCAGGACGGCTCCTCGTCGTCGAGCCGCTCCACCCGGTAGGTGCCGGCCGAGGCGTTGACGTCGAGCCCGAGCACCCGGACGCCGAAGTTGCGGGCGTCGTCGAGGATCAGCCGCTTCGGGTACATGCCCGGGTCGTGGGTGAGCACCCCGGCCAGGAACGCCGCCGGGTGGTGCGCCTTGAGCCACGCCGACTGGTAGGTGGGCAGGGCGAAGGCCGCGGCGTGGGCCTTGCAGAACCCGAACGAGCCGAAGGCGACCAGCACCTCCCAGACCTGCTCGGCCACCTCCGGCGGATAGCCCTCGGCCAGCGCGCGCGGGACGAACCAGGTGCGCACCTCGGGGTGGGCGTCCTTCTCCCCCAGGGCGCGGCGCACCTCGTCGGCCTCGGCGAGGGTGCAGCCGGTCATCCGGGACACGACCTGCAGCACCTGCTCGTGGAAGACCACGACGCCGGCGGTCTGCTCGAGTGCGAAGGCAAGGTCGGGGTGCGGGTAGACCGCCTCCCGCCAGCCGTTCCGGGCCATGAGGAACGGGGTGACCATGTCGCTCTTCACCGGCCCGGGCCGGAACAGCGAGATGTCGATGATGATGTCCTCGAACGTCTCCGGCCCGAACTTGCCGACCAGCTCGCCCTGGCCCGGCGACTCGATCTGGAACATGCCGAGGGTGCGGGTGCTGCGGATCAGCTCGAACGTCGTCGGGTCGTCGCGCGGGACCGTGTCGATGTCGACGACCTCGCCGTCGACCCGGGCCACCTCGTCGAGGGCGTGGGCGATCGCCGACTGCATCCGGATGCCCAGCAGGTCGAGCTTGAGCAGTCCGAGCTCCTCGACGTCGTCCTTGTCGAACTGGCTCATCGGGTAGCCCAGGTAGCTGTTCTCCACCGGGGTGCGGTCGAGCAGCGTGGCGTCGGAGAGCAGCACCCCGCACGGGTGCAGCGCGATGTGCCGGGGCAGCCCGTCGAGGCGCGCGACGAGGTCGAACAGCAGGTCCAGGTCGCCGGTGCCGCCGGCCCGTCGCGACCCGAACCGGCTGGCCCGCAGCTCCGGCAGGTCCTTGAGCGCGGCGTGCACCTGGTTGGCCCGGATGTGCGGGAAGGCCTTGGCCACCGCGTCGATCTCGGCCGGGGGCAGCCCGAGCGCGGCGCCGACGTCGCGGATGGCGTGCCGCACCCGGTAGGTGTCCATCATCGAGATGCAGCTGACCCGGTGGGCGCCGAAGCGCTCGATCACCGCGTCGTAGACCTCCATCCGGCGCGCGGACTCCACGTCGATGTCGACGTCGGGCAACTGGTGGCGCAGCGGGGAGAGGAAGCGCTCCATCAGCAGGCCGTAGCGGATCGGGTCGACGTCGGAGATGCCGAGCAGGTAGGTGACCAGGCTGCCCGCGCCCGAGCCGCGCGCCGCCGCACGGACCCGCAGGCCCTTGATGAGGTCGACCACGTCGGCGACGGTGAGGAAGTAGGACGGGTAGCCGAGGGAGTCGATCACCTCGAGCTCCTCCTCGAGGCGCACCCGCACCCGCTCGGTGAGCGCCATCCCGCGCCGGCCCAGCCCCGCCTCGCAGCGGGCGCGCAGCACCTGCGACGGGTTCATCCCCTGCTCGGCCGGGGTGGTGACCACGTCGAGCTCGGGATAGCGCACCGTGCCGATGCCGAGGTCGGCCCGGACGTCGACGGCGCACTGCTCGGCCAGCCGGGCGGTGCGCTCCAGCAGCCGCAGCACCGCGTCGCGGTCGGGCCCGACGACGTCCTCGGCGACCTCGGCCATCTCCTTACCCGACTTCAGGTACCCCTCGGCGGTGCGCCGGTCGACGTGCCGGGTGTCCAGCGGCACCAGCCGGCGTGCGGCGTCGAGGACGTCGGCGGTGGGGGCGTCGAGAGCGTCGACGTAGCGGACGGCGTTGGTGAGCACCACCGGCACGTCCTCCGCGGCCGCGAAGCGCAGCAGTGCCTGCGCCCGGGAGCGGTCGCCCCGGCCGCGGTGGTGGACCAGCTCGAGCACCAGGGAGCCGGGGCCGAAGACCGCGCGCCAGGCGGCCAGTCGGGCGGAGGCGACGTCGGCCCGGCCCGCGGCCAGCGCCCGGCCCACCGGGGAGTCCGGCCCCAGGAGGGCGACCAGCCCCGGCGCGTGCTCGGCGGCCAGCGCCAGCGAGCTCACCGGCTCGCCGCGGATGCCGCGCAGGTGGGTGGCGCTGGTCAGCCGGCACAGCGACCGCCAGCCGGCGCCGTCCCGGGCGAGGAAGGTGACCCGGGGCAGCCGGGGGTCGACGCTGGCCCCGCCCCGGGCCGGCACGCGGCGACCCGACCCGGCGCGGCCGGAGGCGCCGGGTGGCCCGTCCGGCCGGCGCGCACGCGTCCGCTCCGCGGAGTGCCCGCCTCCCAGCACCGGCGCCAGGGCCGGCGGCACCGTGCTGTCGACCGCGGGCACGACGGCGAGGTCCACCCCGAAGACCGGCCGCACGTCGGCCGCCCGGCAGGCGAGGGCGAACTTGACCGCGCCGTAGAGCCCGTCGCGGTCGGTCAGCGCCAGGGCTTGCATGCCGTGCTCGGCAGCCCGGTTCACCAGGTCGGCCGGGTGGTTGGCCCCGTACTGCATGGAGTAGCCCGAGGCGACGTGGAGGTGGACGAAGGGGTCGGCCGTCACCGCCTGTTCCGGTGCTCGGAGCCACCGACCACCCGCGGGCGGGCGCGTCGAGGCGACTCGGGTTCCGGGTCGCTGCCCAGGCAGCTCTCGACCACGGTGAGGAAGGCCCGGACGTCGCGGACCAGGTCGTCGGCCTCGCGCTCGGTGACCGCCCGGGAGAGCCCGGCCTCCGCGGCCGCCCGCTTGGCGGCGCCGGCGGCGAAGAACGTGGCCCACTCCCCGAGCTCCGGCGCGACCTGGCCGAGCAGCACCCAGGCGCTGCGCGGCCGCCGACGCCCGGACTCCGGCCGCGTGCGGGCGGCCAGCACCGCCGCGGCGGCCCGCAACGCGCCGAGGTGCGCCGTGGCGTAGCGCTGCCGGGCGTCGGTGCTCGCCGAGGCCTCGGCCAGCGCTCGGGAGGCCTGGTCGAGCAGCTGCGTGGCCGCCGGCGGCAGTGGCGGGGGCAGGGGGAGCTGATCGGCCACGACGCGGACCGCGCCCATCAGTCGTGCACCCGCACGAGCGACCACCGGTTGGCCGTGGACTCCCAGCTGAGGTCGAAGACGCCGGCGAAGCTCATCCGCGACCGCCCGGCCCGGACCGCCTCCACCCGCCACACCTCGCGCGTGGCGACCAGCTCGGCGGAGGCGCCGCCGGCCTCCTCGGGACCCCGCTGCCACCACGGTGCGGTCTCCACCCACGAGTCGAGCAGCTCTCCCACGACGTACCGCGACTGGCCCCGCCAGAACTGCGCCGGGCCGAGGGACCCCCGCTCGACCTGCACCTCTTCGCCGACCCGACCGCCGACCCCACCCAGCACCCGGCTCATGACAGACTCCCCACCGCTCTGCGCCGACCCGGCCGGCCCGCCCGCCACACCGGGTGGGGAAGGACCCGGGTGCGGCGGGAGGTCGACCGCTGTTCGAACGCGTGTTCGAACGAGGTCGAGTAGACCCGACCGCACCGACACTCGTCAAGCGGAGCGCGCGGGAGTGGGCGAGCCGGCGCGGCCGAGGGCCAGCGGTCGGCGGGAGCCGATGGGAGGATCAGCGCATGAGCCGACCCGAGCACCCGCGGGTGGCTGCCATCGCCCGCCTCCTGGCGGAGTCCGGAGCGGCCGGGGAGGTCCGCGACCTGCCCGACAGCGCCCGCACCGCCGGCGCGGCCGCCGCGCAGCTCGGCGTCCCCGTCGGGGCGATCGCCAACAGCCTGGTGTTCGACGTCGCCGGCGCGCCCCTGCTGGTCCTGACCAGCGGCGCGCACCGGGTCGACGTCGACCGGGTCGCCACCCTGCTCGGCGTCCCCGCGGTGCGCCCGGCCTCCCCCGACTTCGTCCGCCGGCACACCGGGCAGCCCATCGGCGGGGTGGCACCGATCGGGCACCCCGAGCCGATCGGCACGCTGGTCGACGTCGAGCTGGCCCGCCACGAGCGGGTCTGGGCTGCCGCAGGCCACCCGCACGCGGTCTTCCCCACCACCTACGAGGAGCTGCTGCGGTTGACCGGCGGCACCGCGGCCGAGGTCGGCACCGGCCCCGTCACCCCGGTGGAGGTGTCGCCGTGACCGGGCGCGCGAGGTCCCGCACGGGCGGACCACCCCCGGCTCCGGGGACGACGAGGGCCGAGGAGGAGGCACCGTGACCGGCACGACCCCCGCGACGCGGGTCACCGAGCTGCCCACCGGGTGGCTGCGCGACCACATGCACGAGGCCCTGGCCATCTACGGCGCGGCGATGGGCTACGCGCCGTCGGTCGTGGCCGGGCGCTACGGCTATGCCGTCCAGCACACCGAGCGCGCCGGGTTCCGGGCCGTCGGCGGCTTCGTCGCCACCCCGGAGGGCGAGCAGCTGGTCGGGTTCGGCTACGGCTACCTGGTCGCCCCCGGCCAGTGGTGGCACGACCAGGTGCGGGCGGCGCTGGACCGGCGGACCGCCAAGCGGTGGCTGCCCGGGGCCTTCGAGGTCTGCGAGCTGCACGTCCACCCCGACCACCAGAGCCGCGGGCTGGGCCGGCAGCTGTTGCACGCCCTGCTGGCCGACCTGCCCCACCCCGCGGCGCTGCTGTCCACCCCCGACAGCGACACCAAGGCCTTCCGGCTGTACCACGCCGACGGCTTCGTCGACCTGGCCCGCAACCACCACTTCCCCGGCGACTCCCGCCCGTTCGCGATCCTCGGCGCCCGCCTGCCGCTGCGACCACCGCCCCCGCGCGTCGACGCGCGGTGACCGACGGCGACTCCCCCGTCGACGCCGTCGTCGTCGGCGCCGGGCACAACGGGCTGGTCGCGGCCTGCTACCTGGCCCGCGCCGGCCTGCGGGTCGAGGTCGTCGAGCGCGACGAGGTGCTGGGCGGGGCGGTCTCCACGGTGGAGCGGTGGCCCGGCGTCCGCGTCGACCGCGGTTCCAGCGCGCACGTGATCATCCGGCAGAGCGGCATCCTCGAGGAGCTGGACCTGGCCGCGCACGGCCTGCGTTACGTCGACTGCGACCCCTGGGGCTTCGCCCCCGCCCCGGTCCCGGGCGATCCCGGCCCGGACGGGCGCCCCCTGGTCTTCTCCGTCGACCTGGCGGCCACCTGCGCCTCGATCGCGGCGGCGTGCGGGCCGGACGACGCCGACGCGTACCGCCGCTTCGTCGAGGTCTGGGCACCCCGCAGCCGCGCGGTCGTGGCCTCCTTCGCGCGGCGGCCGAGCCCCGCGGGCCTGCTCCGGTCGTTCTGGCCGCTGGGTGCGCCCGCCCAGGGCCGGCCGCGCACCTCCGGCGGCGACCTCGCCGTCGACTTCCTGGGCTCGGGCGACGCGCTGCTCGACCGGTGGTTCCGCAGCGAGCGGCTCAAGGCGGCGCTGGCCTGGTTCGGCGCGCAGTCCGGCCCCCCGGTCAGCGAGCCGGGCACCGCGGCGATGGTCGCCTGGGCGACGCTGCTGCACGACGTCCCGCCCGGCCACCCGGTCGGCGGCTCCGGCGGGCTCACGCAGGCGCTGCGCCGGCGGCTGGAGGCCGACGGCGGGCGGGTCACCCTGGGCGACGGCGCGGCGCGGCTGCTCGTCGAGGGCGGCCGGGTCGCCGGCGTGCAGACGACGTCCGGACGGCGGGTCCGCGCCCCGGTCGTGGTCGCCGCCTGTCACGTGCTGGAGACCCGCGACCTGGCCGGCGGGTCCGCCCCACCCGCGCTCGCCGACGCCGACCCGCCGCTGGGCAACGGCTTCGGCCTGGTGGTGCGCGCCCTCACCGACGCCCCGCCGGCCTACCCGGGCGTCGCGACGGCCGAGGCGCTCGGCGGCCTCCAGTTGCTGTGCACCGACCGCGCGCAGCTGGCCGCGGCCGCCGGCGACTGGCGGGCCGGCCGGCTGCCCCGGGAACCGGTGCCGCTGGCGATGTGCTTCTCCGCCACCGACGACACCCTCGCCCCGCCCGGCCGGCACGTGGTCACCGTCTGGGGGCAGTGGTACCCCTATGCGCTCGCCGACGGCGCCGACTGGGACTCCCTGGCCGAGTCCGAGGCCGCCCGGCTGGTCGCGTCCGTCGACCGCTTCGCCCCCGGTTTCGCCGACTCGGTACAGCGGCTGTACGTCCAGACGCCGGTGCTGCTGGAACGGGAACTGTCCCTGCTGCGTGGCAACGTCATGCACGTGGAGATGGGGCTGGCCAGCATGTTCGGCTTCCGCCCCACGCCCGCCCTGTCCGCGCACCGCGTCCCGGGGCTACCGGGCCTGTACCTGGCCGGCGCCTCGACCCACCCGGGCGGCGGCGTCTCGGGCAACTCCGGGCGGACGGTGGCGCGGGTCGTCCTCGCCGACCGTGGGCGGCCGGCCCGTGGCCGGGCGGCACTGGCCCGCGCGGCCGGCCGGCTCCGGGGTCGCCGGTGACCGGGCCGGCGCTGACGCGGTCGCGCGGCACGGCGGTGGTCCTGCCGTGGGCGCTGGCCGGGCTGCTCGTCCTCGTCGCGATCGCCTACCCGCTGACCGACGGCGGTGCGCGGGACACCGTCAGCTGGACCATCGTGCTGCTGGGCGCTGCCCTCTCGGTGGGCCACGCCGCGGCCAGCCGGGGGGCGCGGACCGGCGCCGCGGTCCTGCTGCTGGTCGGCGTGACGGCGGTGGTGTTCGAGGCGGTCGGGCTGGCCACCGGCGTCCCCTACGGGCAGTACACCTACAGCGACGACCTCGGCCCGACGCTGCTCGGCGTCCCGTTCCTGGTCCCGCTGGCCTGGCTGATGATGGCCTGGCCGAGCTGGCTGCTGGCCCGCCGGCTGACCGCCGGGGTCGGGGCGCCGCGGCGCCGTCCGGCCCGTGTCGCGGTCGCCGCCGCCGTCTTCGCCGGCTGGGACGTCGTGCTGGACCCGCAGATGGTCCAGGCCGGCTACTGGACGTGGGCCCACCCGCGGCCGTCCCTGCCCGGCATCGACACCGTGCCGCTGACCAACCTGGCCGGCTGGCTGCTGGCCGGCCTGGTGCTGATGACGGTGCTGGACCTGCTGGTCTCCGGCGCGCCGGCGCGGATCGGCGACGGCGCGCCGCTGCTGGCCCTGGCCTGGATGACCCTCGGCGGCGCGCTGGCCCACGCCGGCTGGCTGGACCTGCCCGGCTCGGCGGCGTGGGGGGTCGTCCTCGCCGTCCCGGTGCTGGCCGCCCTGGCGGTGCAGGCCCGGCGGGCGCGGTCGCGGTGAGCGGCCCGGGGGTGCGCGCCCTCTCCGGGGTGGCGGTCGCCGGGGCGCTGCACGCGGCCCTCAACGCGGCGCTGCTGCGCCGGCCGCCGTCCTCCCCGCCGCCGGTACGCCGCCCCGTCACCGTGGTCCTGCCGGTCCGCGACGAGGAGGCGCAGGTCGGCGGCTGCCTGGCCGCGGTCCTGGCCCAGCAGGGCGTGCCCGACCTGCGGGTGGTCGTCGTGGACGACGGCTCGACCGACGGCACGGCCGCGGTGGTCCGGTCGGTGCCCGATCCCCGCGTCCGGCTGGTGCCCGCTCCGGAGCCGCCGCCGGGCTGGCTGGGCAAGCCGCACGCCTGTGCGGCCGGCGCGGCGAGTGACGAGGCCGCTGGCGACGGGGTCCTGGTCTTCCTCGACGCCGACGTCCGGCTGTTCCCGGACGCGGTCGCCTCGGCGGTGGCCCTGCTCGACGCCGCCGGCCTGGACCTCGTCTCCCCCTGGCCGCGGCCGGTGACGGGGACCGCGGCCGAACGGCTGGTGCAGCCACTGGGCCCGTGGCTGTGGATGGCGACGCTGCCGGTGCGGCTGGCCGAGCGCTCGCCGCGCCCGTCGCTGGCGGCCGCCAACGGCCAGTTCCTCGTCCTGCGGCGGACGGCCTACGAGCGGGCCGGCGGGCACGGCGCCGTGCGCGGCGAGGTCATCGAGGACGTCGCGCTCGCCCGGGCGGTCAGGCGGACCGGCGGGCGGACGGCGCCCGTCGACGGGTCCCGGCTGGCCGCCTGCCGCATGTACGAGGGCTGGTCCGCGCTGCGGGCGGGGTACGCCAAGTCGCTGTGGGCCTCGGTCGGCGGGTCGCCGGTGGCCAGCGCCGCGGCCGCGGCCGGCCTGACCGCCGTCGCCGTCCTGCCGGCCCTGGCCGCCCTGCGCGGCTCCCGCGCGGGCCTGCTGGGCTACGCGGCCGGCGTCGCGGGGCGGGCGGTGTCGGCCGCGGTCACCGGCAGCCGGGTGTGGCCGGACTCGCTGGCCCACCCGGTCTCGGTGCTGCTGTTCGACGCCCTGATGGCCTCGTCGCTCGCCGCGCGACGGCGCGGGACGCTCGCCTGGCGCGGCCGCCGCCTCCCCTCCTGATCCCCCCGCGGCCGACCGACCGGTGCTCGGCGAGGATGGGCGGGTGACCAGCCCGGATGCCCGCGTCCTGTTCGACCCGGCCGCCATGGACAGCGGCGCCTTCTACCGGGTGCTCAACTCGGTGGTGGTGCCCCGGCCGATCGCCTGGGTGACCAGCCGCTCGGCCGAGGGCGTGGTGAACCTGGCGCCGCACTCCTTCTACACCGTCGCCTGCGTGGACCCGCCGGTCGTGCAGTTCACCTCGGTCGGCCGCAAGGACTCGCTGCGCAACGTCGAGGCCACCGGCGAGTTCACCGTCAGCCTGACCCCGGAGGAGCTGTTCGAGCAGGTGAACGCCACCGGGACGGACTTCCCGCACGGGGTGAGCGAGGCCGAGGAGTGCGGCGTCCGGCTCGAGCCCGGCGAGCGGGTCTCGGTGCCCCGGGTCGCCGAGTCCCCCGTGGCGGTGGAGTGCACGCTGCACTCGACGCTGCGGCTGGGCGACAGCACCGTCGTCTTCGGCCGGGTGCAGCTGATCAGCGTGCGGGAGAGCGCGGTCCGCGACGGGCGACCGCGGATCGAGGAGCTCAAGCCACTGGCCCGGCTCGGCGGCAACGAGTGGTCGACCATCGGCGAGGTCAAGGAGATCCGGCGGATCGCCTACCGCCGCTGGGCCGAGGACCCCACGATCGGCGAACAGCTCCGGGAGGGCTGACGGAGAGGGGCACGCGGTCCACGCCCGGTCGGGCGGGCGCCGGCGCGCCCGAAGAGGGACCAAAGGCCCTTGGATCGCCCCGAGCAGGCGGATGAGCATCCTGTCTCATGCGAGACGATCCGGTCTCGCGTCGGGTGAGACGAGCCCGGGAGGAGAGCGATGGGCTGGTTCCGGACCGCCGTGGTGGGTGTCGCCGTCGCGACAGCAGTGCTGCTCACCCCCGGGGCGGCGGCTGCGAGCAGCAGCGACGCCGCACCCCGGCACTGCGAGCAGATGTGGATCTGGTGGATCCCGTTGCCGTGCCTGTAGCCGGACGGGCTCCCCCGGCCGGGACACGCGGCGACTCGGCGCCGGTGGGGCACGGCACCCGGTGCCGGTGCGGTCCCCGAGGACCGCGGTGTCAGGGCAGGTGGGCAGCGACCTCGTCGGCGGCGTCGGACCCGAAGGCCGCGGCGAACCGCTCGAGGAAGGGCTGCCGCTCCAGGGAGTACTCCTGCGTGCCGATGACCTCGACCGCCTCGGTGGCCACCGCCGAACCGAGCTGGGTGGCTCGCTCCAGGCCCAGCCCCCACATCCGGCCGGCGATGAACCCGGCCCGCAGCGCGTCGCCGCCACCGGTCGGCTCGACCGGCTTGGTCTCGGGCACGGCGATCACCGAGATGGGCTCGCTGCCGGCCTGCCGCACGAGGACGCCCTCGGCGGCCCGGGTGGTGATCCACACCCCCACGCGGGCGAGCACCTCCTCGGCGGTCCAGCCGGTCTTCTGCAGCAGCAGCGCCGCCTCGTACTCGTTGGTGAACAGCAGTTCGGCGCCGTCCACCAGCTCGCGGATCATCTCGCCGTCGGCCCAGGCCAGCTGCTGGCTCGGGTCGGCGGCGAAGGGGAAGCCGCGGTCGCGGCACTCCTGGGTGTGGCGCACCATCGCGGTCGGGTCGTTGGGGCCGACGACGACGAGGTCCGGCGTCCCCACCCGCGCGGCGACCGGGCCCAGCTCGATGGACGACGCCTCGCTCATCGCGCCCGAGTAGAACGACGCGATCTGGTTGTTCACCGCGTCGGTGGTGCAGACGAACCGCGCGGTGTGCTTGAGCTCGGACCAGTGCACGCTGGCGGTGTCCACACCGTGCCGCGCCAGCCAGGCGTCGTAGTCGGCGAAGTCGCTGCCGACGGCGCCCACCAGCACCGGCCCCACGCCGAGCAGGCCCAGGCCGTAGGCCATGTTCGCGCCCGCCCCGCCCCGGTGCTGCACCAGGTCGTCGACGAGGAAGGACAGCGAGACGTTCTCCATCTGCCCCTCGACGAACTGCTCGGTGAACTTCCCGGGGAAGGTCATCAGGTGGTCGGTGGCGATGGAGCCGGTGACGACGACGGGCACGGGGGTCGCTCCCTCGGAGGCGGTGGCGGCCCGCGCGAGTCGGGTCCGGGCTGGGCAGGACAACCTTAGGTGGCCGCCCCGCGGCCCCGCCGGTCAGTCCGCCAGCGCCCGGCGCAGGGAGGCCGTCAGCTGTCCCACGCCGACCATCCCGAGCAGGCAGCCGACGGCCGTGCCGGCGGTGACCACCGGGGCCGCGGCGACCAGGCCGGAGAGCACTCCCGCGCCCCCGAGGGTGAACCCGGTCATCGCCACCCGCGTCGGCCGCTCCCAGACCGAGATCGCCCCGGTCTCGGCCACGCCCGCCTGCCCGGCGCGGGCGCGCAGGTAGTCCGGGAGCCAGCACAGCCCGCCGAACGCCGCGGCCAGCCAGCCGGGCGCCCCGGCCACCCAGAGCGCCGCGGCGAAGGCGGCCTCGCTGAGCCGGTCGACGGCCGAGTCGAGCACGAAGCCGCGGCGGGAGGCCCGGCCGGTGCTGATCGCCAGCGCGCCGTCCACCGAGTCCAGGACCGCCGAGACGCCGATCAGCGGTCCGGCCACCATCAGCCACGGACCGCCGGCCGCCGCCGGGACGACCGCGGCGACCGCCACCGCCAGTCCGAGCGCGGTGGCCGCGACCGGGGGCAGCCCGGCCAGCGGACGGGCGACCGCGTAGGCGGCTGACAACCAGCCGCGGACCAGCCGGCTCTGCGCGGGGTCGGTCCCGCCGTGCCACGCCGACCAGGCGGCCAGGTACTCCTCGCGGCTCAGCACGCCCGCAGTCCACCAGGACGGCGCGAGCCCGGCGAGAGCAGGGACAGTGGGGAGGTGCTCGCCGGCCTCTCCCCCGCCCGGCGCCGCCTCGTCCTGGCGGTGCTGGTCCTCGTCGTCGTCGCCGCCCTCGCCGCCGGTGTCCTCCTGCTGCTGGGCCGGTCGTCGGGAGGCGCGGACGGGCCGGTGTCCCAGGAGGAGCCGGGGCCGGTGCTGCTGGTCCCCGGCTACGGCGGGTCCACCGCGTCGCTGCAGCCCCTGGCCGACCGGCTCACCGCGGAGGGCCGCGACGCCACCGTCGTCGCCGTGCCCGGGGACGGCACCGGCGACCTCACCGCCTCCGCCGACGTCCTGGGCGCGGCGGCCGACGCCGCGCTGGAGCGCACCGGCGCGGACAGCGTCGACGTCGTCGGCTACTCGGCGGGCGGGGTCATCGCGCGGCTCTGGGTGGCCGACGGCGGTGCGGACGTGGCCCGGCGGGTGGTCACCCTCGGCTCGCCGCACCACGGCACCACCCTCGCCGACCTGGCCCGCTCGATCGCGCCGTCCCAGTGCCCGGTGGGCTGCCAGCAGATGTCGACCGGCGGCGAGCTGATCGCCCAGCTCAACGCCGAGGACGAGACCCCGGAGGGCCCGACCTGGGTCTCCATCTGGACCGCGCAGGACGAGACGGTGACCCCGCCGGACTCGGCCCGTCTCGAGGGTGCGCTGAACCTGCCGGTGCAGTCGGTGTGCGCCGACGCCCGGCTCGGTCACGGCGACCTGCCGCGGGACCCCCTCGTGCAGGCGATGGTCCTCGCCGAGCTGGCGCCCGGGGACCCGGTCGCGCTCGGCCCCGACGACTGCGCCCCCCTCGGTGGGTGAGGAAGGACCCTCCCCCGCCGCTCGGCCCCGTCCCGGGCCCCGCCCTGAGCCTGCGAGGGGTGGGGCCCGGGACGGGGCCCTCTCTCAGCTGGTGACGTCCTTGGTGGTGAAGTTGGCCCACGCCGCGGCGAGCAGCACACCGACGTAGACGCCCTGCAGCGTCAGGCCCCGGACGACGTCCCGCCACAGGATCGGGTCGCGGAAGAGGTCGACGAACGCCAGCCAGTAGCGCGTGGGCAGGTACGGCGCGATCGGCGAGGCCGCGTCGAGGGTGAACAGCAGCGAGGAGGCGACCAGCACGGCCAGGGCGCCGAGGGCTGCGGCCAGCGGCGAGTCGGTCAGCGTGGAGAAGAACAGCCCGAACGCGGCGACCCCGAGCATCGAGACGGTGACGTAGCCGATGGCCATCGCGCTGCGGCCGAGCAGCTCCTGCTCGGACAGGGAGGTGCCCGACACCGACGTCCCCCCGGCCGGCTGGGCGTCGAACAGCGTCGCCCCGACGACGTAGCCGACGGCCGCCACCACCAGCACGGTCACCAGGACGAAGGCGATCACCGCGACCAGCTTGGCGACCAGCAGCCGCGTGCGGCCGGCCGGGCGGGCGAGCAGGTAGCGCAGCGTCCCGGCCTGCGCCTCGCCGGCGACCGAGTCCCCGGCGACGACGGCCACGGCGATGGGGAGGAACAGCGGCAGCACGATCGCCAACGCGGCGAGGGGGAACAGCGTCCCGTTGGTCAGGACGGCGGAGAGGAACGGCGGCCCCTCACCCGGCCGGGGCGCGAGGTCGGTGAGCACCAGCAGCACCGCCACCAGCACCGGCAGCGCGTTGAGGACGGCGATCGTGGTCCAGGTCCGCGGGCGCCGGAACAGCTTGCGCAGCTCGACGAGGATCACCGCGCCGCCTCCACCCGGTCGGGGCTGGTCCCCGCCGCGGCGAGGACCACCTCCTCCAGCGTGGGCCGGTCCAGCGCGAGGCCGGTCACGGGCACGCCCGCGCCGACCAGCTGCGCGTTGACCTCGGCGGGGTCCCCGCCCCGGACGACGACCCGCGTCCCGTGGACGGCCAGCACCCGCCCGTCGAGCAGCGCCCGCACCCGCTCGGGGGCGGGGGTGTGGACCACGGTCGCCCCGGTGGGTGCGGTCAGCGTCGCCAGGCTGTCCTGCAGCACCACGCGCCCACGGTCGAGCACGCCGACCCGGGTGCACAGCTGCTCGACCTCGGCCAGCAGGTGGCTGGAGAGGAACACCGTCGTCCCGCCGCGGTGCAGGTCCAGCAGCAGCTCGCGGATCTCGGAGATGCCCTGCGGGTCCAGGCCGTTGGTGGGCTCGTCGAGGACCAGCAGCTCCGGCCGCCGCAGCAGGGCGCCGGCCAGCCCGAGCCGCTGGCGCATGCCCAGCGAGTAGGCCTTGACCGGCCGCCGGTCGACGCCGGCCAGGCCGACCTGCTCGAGCACCTCCTCGATCCGCCGGCGGCGGGTGCGCCGGGACCCGCCCGGGCCCGCGGCGTCGAGCAGCGCGAGGTTGGCCCGGCCGGAGAGGTGCCCGTGGTGGGCCGGCCCCTCGATGAGGGCGCCGACCCGCGGCAGCACCCGCCGGGCGGCCCGCGGCATCCGCTGCCCGAGCAGCTCCACCTCGCCGCTGGTGGGCAGCACCAGGCCCAGCAGCATCCGCACGGTGGTCGTCTTCCCCGAGCCGTTCGCGCCGAGGAAGCCGTAGACGTCCCCCTCCTGCACGTCCAGGTCGATGCCGTCGACCGCGCGGACCCGGCCGTAGCGCTTGACCAGCCCCCGCGTGCGGATCACCACGGTCACGGCTGCGCTCCCCCGTGCAGCTGCCGGGCGGCCTCGGCGAGGGCGTCGAGGGTGACCGTCCCGGTGAGGACGTGGGCGCCGCGCCCGGGCGCGTCGACCAGCATCAGCCCCAACGGGCCGGCGGCCACCCGCAGGCCCAGCTCGTCGACCACGGCGTCCGGGCTGACCCGCAGGGCCTGCCGCAGGCCGGCGGCCAGCCGCGGCGGGACCGGCGCGACCGCCAGCAGCGTCACGCCGCGGCCGTACACCCCCACCGCCGCCGGCACCCCCTCCAGGGATCGGCGGGGCAGCCCGGCCAGCACCGGCGGCAGCGGCCCGGTCGGCGTCCGCCGGCCCGCCTCGCGGATCAGCTCGTCGGTGTCCGGCGCCTCGCCCACCGTGGCGCCCGGCGGCGGGGTGAAGGCCACCACCGACGCCGGGGGCACGGTGAGGTCCAGGTCGAGGAAGCGCGTGTCCAGGGCCGGGTCGCTCGCGCCCTCGGCGAAGACCTCGACCTGCAGGGGCAGCCCGCTGGCCGGGTCCACCCAGACGTCGACCCGGCCGACCGACGACGCGGCGTCCGCGGGGACCAGCCGCAGGCCGAGGGCGTCCCGGCCGGCGACGCGGCGCGCGCCGGCGCGGGAGACCTCCTCGTCGGTGGCCTCGGACAGCAGCCGCCGGCCCAGCGGCGCCGGCAGCAGGTCCGGCGGGGTGGGCAGCGCGAGGGACGACGGCTCGCCGCGGGTGGCGGTCGCGGACTCGTACTCCCAGGTCCAGGTGCCGCGGGGCGCGCGGTACACCCCGGTCTCCCCGGCGGCGGTGACGACGTCGACCCGGTGCTCCTCGGGTCCGCGCCACCAGGCCCGCATGGTCGTGCGGTCGCTGAACAGGTCGGCCACGGCGGGGAGCACCTCGGAGACCGGCAGCGCCAGCCCGCCCGCGGAGACGGCGTACCCCGAGAACCCGACGCCGGCGCTGGCCAGCACCGCGGCGCGCAGGTCGGCCGCCGGCACGTCGGCGTCATCCGCCGGCAGCGCCCCGACGATCGACGGCAGCGCGACCAGGCCCGCGACGAGCACCGCGACCGCCGTCCAGCGCCGCATCGCCCCGTGCGCGCGTGCGGCCATGCGGTAACGGTACGTGCGCGTCTCCCCTCCCGCGGCCCCGTGCCGGGCTACCGGACGCCGTCCCAGAGCACCCGCTGCTCCGGCCGGGGGTCGGGGACGACCGCGGTGAGCTCACCGAAGGCCTGCACCGGGCGGGTGGTCAGGTCGTACGCGGGCCAGCCCGGGTCCCCGCTGCGCACGAACGCCACCCACGCGGCGTGCACGGCGTCGGCCAGGTGCTGCGGTGCGGCGGGTCCGGCCAGCGGCTCCACGCCCTCGGTGGCCAGGGTGTCGAAGACGAAGGCGATCTCCAGCGCGTGGCAGGCCCCGAGCCGGCCGCCGAACTGGGGGCTGGGCCAGGTGAACTCGTACACGAACGTCCGACCCGGCCCGCCGGCGCGCGCCTCGGCGAGCCGGACCGCCGGGATCCGGAAGAACCAGTCGGTGGCGGCCTCGACCAGCAGGTCGCCGGGCGTGGCCGTGGGGGCACCGGCCCGGTAGACGTCGAGCGCCGCGGCCACCGGCAGGCCGTAGCCGGTCAGCAGCAGCCGCAGCAGGTCCTCGGTCACCAGGTCGACGAACCCGTTGGGGACGAGGAAGAGGGTGTGCTCGTCGGTGTTGGTGCCCACCAGCAGGTCGACGCCGGCGCCGGCACCGGCGGCGACCGCCTCGACGGGCAGGGACGGGAGGACCTCGCCGTCGACCACCGGCTCGAAGACCATCGAGTTCAGCGTGATCTCGCCCCAGCGCGCCGGGTCGGGCGCCGCGGCGGCCTCCTGCGAGAGCGCCTGCTGGGCCGCCAGCAGGTCGGGGACCGGCACCGCGGCCAGCGCCTCACGGGTCAGTGGCAGGCCGAGCCGCTCGGCCAGGTAGCCGGCCACCCGGCGCGCCGTCCCCGCGGACAGGGCGTGGTGGCCGGCGCCGCTCTGCGCCACCGCGCGGCGGAACAGCCCCGCGGCCCGGGGCATCGACAGCAGCGACGTCACGCTCATCGCCCCCGCCGACTCCCCGGCGACGGTCACCTGGTCCGGGTCGCCACCGAACGCCGCGATGTTGTCGCGCACCCACTCCAGGGCCGCGACCTGGTCCAGCAGCCCGCGGTTGGCCGGGCCGCCGTCGTCGAAGTGCAGGAACCCGTCGACGCCGAGCCGGTAGTTGAACGTCACGCAGACGACGCCGTCCCGGGCGAACGCGGTGCCGTCGTACTGCGGCACGGCCCCCGAGCCGTTGACGAAGGCCCCGCCGTGGACCCACACCAGCACCGGCAGACCGCCGGCGCCGGGGTCCGGCGTCCAGACGTTGAGGTTGAGCACGTCCTCACCCGGCACCACCGGCTCGGGCAGCAGCAGGTCGACCGGCGCGGGGTAGGGCGGCTTCGGCGCCGTCGGGCCGTAGGCGGTGCAGTCGCGGACGCCCTCCCAGGGCGGCGCCGGCACCGGTGCGGCGAACCGCAGGTCGCCGAACGGCGGCGCGGCGTACGGGATGCCCTTGAAGGCGACGACCGGGCCGCTGGCCGCGCCGCGGACCGTTCCTGACGTGGTGGTGACCTCGAGCTGCACCCTCCGAGGTCTAACGGACCGGCGCCCCGGCGGCGACCCGAGCCCGGGCGGGCAGGCGTCCTCGCCGAGCGGATCCGGCCGACCACCCGATCCGAGCGCGAGAGCTCCACCGGCCGGGAGGCGTTCCCGCAGGGACGCCCTCACAACACCTCGACGCGGACGTCGTGTCCGGGAGCGAGGGCGTCGTCCGGCCACGGCGGGCGGAGCAGGAGTGCCCCCACCCCCGCGGCGACTCGTGCTCTGCGTGCGCCGTGCAGGCAGAGCACGACCGTGCCGGGACACCGTCCCGGAGCCCGGCGCCGCACGTCACGTATGCACCCACCGCATCGGCGGGTAGAGCCCCGGCATGGCACCTCCGATGAGCGACGCGGTCGTCGTCGACGTCCTGCGCCGGGTCGACCGGCTGACCGCTCCGCTGGTCCGCCGCCTGGGGCGGCCGCCGGCGCTGTCCCCGGCCGCGCGCGACCGGTGGTGGGCCGACCGGGCCTCCCGCGTCGCCGCCGGGGTCAGCGCCGCGCCGCGCTTCGCCGGCAAGCTCGCCGACCTCCTGCCGCTGCAGAACACCGTCGGGGCGGCCGTGCAGGCCCTCGTCGTCGGTGGGGTGGCGACCGAGCACGGGGTGACCGACCCCGCCGAGCGGGTGTCGCTGCTGGCCTCCGTGCTGCTCGGCCGCGACCTGCCCACCGAGCGGGTCCGGCCGCTGCTGGCGCGGGTGCCGGGCACCTACCGCGAGGAGGCGTTCGGCGCGCGCGAGGAGCGCGCCGGCGTCCTGGGCAACCTCCGCACGCTGTGGCGGGTGGCCCGGCTGCTCGGCCGCATCGACGACACCCTCGACGCCCGCCCGAAGGGCAGGCTGCGGCACCGGTTCCTCGCCAACCTGCCCGTGGTCGGCGTGCTCGGCGGGTACGCGGCCGAGCGGGAGGGGCTGCGCCGGGCCGCGGGTGCGGCCGCCGCGGCCCTGGCGCCCGAGCCGGCTCGGGTCAGCGAGTAGCGCCGACCGCGGTCAGGTTGGCGTGCACCTCGCGGGTCGCCGTGGACCGGTTCATGGTGATGAAGTGGATGCCGGGCACCCCCTCGTCCAGCAGCGTCCGGCACAGCTCGGTGGCCACCTCGACGCCGTAGGCGCGGACGGCGGCCTTGTCCTCGGGGCGGTCCCCGTCGAGCTCGGCGAAGCGGGTGGCCAGCTCCTCGGGGAAGGCCTGGCCCGACAGCTGGACGATGCGGGTGATCTGCCGGGCGTTGGTCACGGGCATGACCCCCGCGATGACCGGCACGTCGCACCCGCGGGCGGCGACCCGGTCGCGCAGCCGCAGGTAGTCCTCGGGGCGGAAGAACATCTGGGTGATCGCGAAGTCGGCCCCGGCGCGGCACTTGCGGACGAACATCTCGACGTCGGTCTCGAAGTCCGGCGAGCGCGGGTGCCGCTCGGGGAAGGCCGCCACCCCGACGCAGAAGTCGCCCATCGACCGGATGAGCTCCACCAGCTCCGCGGCGTAGGTCAGCCCCTGCGGGTGCGCGACCCACTCCGCCTGCGGGTCGGCGCCGGGCGGGTCGCCGCGCAGCGCCAGCAGGTTGCGCACCCCCGCGGCGGCCAGCCGGCTCACCACGTGCCGCAGCTCGGCGACGCTGTGGTCGACGGCGGTCAGGTGCGCGAGCGGGGTCATGGTCGTCTCGGTGGCGATCCGCTCGGTGACCGAGACCGTGCCCTCGCGGGTCGAACCGCCGGCGCCGTAGGTGACCGACACGAAGGACGGCTGCAGCCGCTCCAGCTGCCGCAACGCCGTCCACAGCTGGTCGGCGCCCTCGGGGGTCTTGGGCGGGAAGAACTCGAACGACCACGTCGGCCGTGCGGAGGCGAGCAGGTCTCGCACGGTGCGGGTCATGGGGACTGAGGATACGGACGCGGATCCCGCGTCGGTCCTGCATCCGCCCGGTGTCGTCGGGGCGAAGACGGCGTGGCAGACGCCCACGCCCGGATCGAGGAGGCTGGTCCGTTGACGCTGGTACAGCACCCCCCGCCGCCTGCGCAGGCCGCCACGACGGCAGGGGATACTTGGGCGATGATCGCCGGGGCGCGCAGGCGCGAGTCGACCGCCCTCCCCTCGGCCCCGTCGCCGGCCGCCGCGGAGCTCGGCCGCGTCCGCGACGCGGTCTCCACCGCGCTCGCGGGTTTCCTCGACGTCCAGCGGGAGACGCTGGCCGCGATGGACCCGGCGCTGGTGACCGTCGCCGACGAGGTCCGGGCCGTGGCCGACGGCGGCAAGCGGCTGCGCCCGCTGTTCGCCTACTGGGGCTGGCGCGGCGTCCGCGACGAGGGCCCCGCCGAGGACGACGCCGCGGTGCTGCGGGCGGTCGCCGCGCTGGAGTTCGTGCACGCCAGCGCCCTGGTGCACGACGACGTCATGGACGGCGCCCTGACCCGCCGCGGCCGCCCGGCCACCCACGTCGGCTTCGCCACCCGCCACGGCGAGGGCCGGCTGACCGGTGACGGCGAGGCGTTCGGGGTCGGCGCGGCGATCCTCGTCGGCGACCTGGCGCTGGTGTGGTCCGACGAGCTGCTGCGCCGCTCGGGCCTCTCCCCCTCCGCGCTCGGCCGGGCCCGGGCCGTCTGGGACACGATGCGCACCGAGGTCACCGCCGGCCAGTACCTGGACCTGCTGCGCGCCGCCGGGGGGCTGCCCGGCGCCCAGGGGGCGCTCACCGTCGCCCGCTACAAGAGCGCCGGCTACACCGTGCAGCGGCCGCTGCAGCTGGGCGCGGCCATCGCCGGCGCCGAGGCGTGGGCCGCCGACGTCTACACCGCGATCGGGCTGCCGCTCGGCGAGGCGTTCCAGCTGCGCGACGACGTCCTCGGGGTGTTCGGCGACCCGGCGGTGACCGGCAAGTCGGTCGACGACGACCTGCGCGAGGGGAAGCAGACGCTGCTGGTGGCGCTGACCGAGGAGGCCACGGACGCTGGGGGACGCCGGCTCCTGGCCGAGCTGCTCGGCAACCCCGACGCCACCCCCGCGGACTTCGACGCGCTCCGCGACCTGATGGAGGTCACCGGCGCCCGGGCCCAGGTCGAGGAGCGCATCGCCGACCGCACGGCGCTGGCCCGGACGGCGATCGCCGAGGCTCCGCTGGCCGAGGACGCCCGCGCCGCGCTGGACGCGCTCGCGGTGGCCGCGACCAGCCGCACCGCCTGATGGTCCGCGCCGTCCCCGGGCCGACCGACCGCGTGGTCGTCGTCGGCGCCGGGCTGGCCGGGCTGTCGGCGGCGCTGCGGCTGCGCGGCGCCGGCCGCGAGGTCACCGTGGTCGAGCGCGGCCCGGGCCCCGGCGGCCGGGCGGGCCGGGTCGAGGAGCGCGGCTACGCCCTGGACACCGGCCCCTCGGTGTTCACCGCGCCGGAGCTGCTCGCCGACACCCTCGCCGCGGTCGGCGAGAAGCTCGACGACCGGCTGACGCTGGTGCCGCTGGAGACCACCTACCGGGCGCAGTTCGCCGACGGCTCGCACCTGGACGTGCACGCCGACGTCGACGCCTTCGCCGCGGAGGTCGAGGCGCTGTGCGGGCCGGCCGAGGCCGCCGCGCTGCGCCGCTACCTCGCCGACCTGGCCACCCTCTACCGGCTGCAGCTGGACACCTTCATCGACCGCAACCTCGACACCCCGCTGGACCTGCTCGGGCCCGAGCTGGTCGCCCTCGTCCGGCGGGGTGGCTTCGGCCGGCTGTCCGACCACGTCGCCCGGTTCTTCACCGACGACCGGCTGCGTCGGCTGTTCAGCTTCCAGGCCCTGTACGCGGGGGTCAGCCCGTACCGGGCGATCGCCGCCTACGCGGTCATCGCCCAGCTCGACATCGGCGCCGGCGTGTGGCACCCGGTGGGCGGGATCGCCGCCGTCCCCCGGGCCCTGGCCGCGGCCGCGGCCGACGCCGGGGTCGCCTTCCGGTACGGCACGGCCGTCGAGCGGCTCGACGGCTCCGGACGGCGGGTCACCGGCGTGGTGCTCGACGACGGCGAGCGACTGCCGGCCGACGCGGTCGTCGTGACCGTCGACCGGCCCGAGCGGCTGGTGCCGGGGTCCGCGCGGCGCCGGCGACCGGTGTACTCGCCCTCCTGCGTGGCGCTGCACGTCGGCGTCCGGGCCGAGCTGCCCAGGCAGGCCCACCACACGATCAGCTTCGGCGCCGCCTGGCGGGAGGTCTTCGACGAGCTGACCCGCGCCGGCCGCCCCATGACCGATCCCAGCCTGCTGGTCTCCATGCCCTCGGTGACCGACCGGAGCCTCGCCCCCGAGGGCGGGCAGGTGCTCAGCATCGTGGCGCCCACCCCCAACCTCGACCCGCACAGCGGCGGCAACCCCGACCTGGACTGGACGACGCTCGGCCCCCGCTACCGCGAGGAGGTCCTGGCCACGCTCGAGGCCCGGGGCTGGACCGGGCTGACCGGCGCGATCGAGGTGGAGCACGTGGACACGCCGCTGACCTGGGCCGCGCAGGGCATGGCCGCCGGGACGCCGTTCGCCCTGGCCCACACCTTCGGGCAGACCGGGCCGTTCCGGACACCGACCCTCCCCCGCCGCGGTCCCGAGAACGTCGTCCTCGCCGGGTCGTCGGTGCAGCCGGGCGTCGGCGTGCCGATGGTCGTCATCAGCGGCCGGCTGGCCGCGGAGCGGATCACCGGATGACCGTCGTCGAGCCGCCGCGGTCGCGGGAGGAGCAGCAGGCGCGCCTGGACGCCGCCTACCGGCACTGCGCCGCGATCGCCGCCCGGCACGGCAAGAGCTACCACCTGGCCACCCGGCTGCTCACCGCCGACCGCCGTCCGGCCGTCCACGCCCTCTACGCCGCCGCCCGCACCGCCGACGACCTCGTCGACCACCCCGGCGCCGACCCGGCCGGCGACCTCGCGGCATGGTCGCGGGCGGTGCTGGCCGAGCTGGAGGCCGGCTGGTCCGACGACCCGGTGCGCCTGGCGCTGGTGCACACCTACCGCCGGTACGCGATCCCGGTGGAGCACCTGGTCGACTTCCTCGCCGCGATGACCAGCGACCTCGAGGTGACCGGTTACGCCGACATGGACGCCCTCGACCGGTACATGTGGGGCTCGGCGTCGGTGATCGGCCTGCAGGTGCTCCCGGTGCTCGGCACGGCGCCGGGCGTGCGCCGCGAGGAGGCCGCACCGCACGCCATCGCGCTGGGCGAGGCGTTCCAGCTGACCAACTTCCTGCGCGACGTCGCCGAGGACGTCGACCGCGGCCGGGTCTACCTGCCCGCCGACCTCATGGCCGCGCACGGCGTCACCCGCGAGCAGCTGGAGGCCAAGCGGTACGACGCGGCCTTCCGCGAGCTGATGCGGGAGATGGTGGCGATCGTGCGCCGCCGCTACGACGACGCCGCCCCCGGGACGCCGATGCTCGCGCCGGAGTCCCGCGACTGCGTGCGCGCGGCCACCGCCCTCTACGGCGGCATCCTCACCGAGATCGAGCGGGCCGACTACCGGGTCCTCGACCGGCGGGTCCGGGTGTCCAGGCCGCGCCGCCTGGCGGTGTTCGCCCGCCGGTTGACCGCCGCCCAGCTGGCCAGGGTGAGGGTCACCATGGCGAAGCCGAACAGCAGGTCCTCGACGGGGGCGTAGGCGATCCGCGGCCCCCAGATGGCCCCCGGGTCGTAGGTGACCACCTGCAGCCCGGTGAGCACGCCGTTCATGAGCAGCTGGAAGGCGACCACGATCGCGTAGGCCACCCAGAACACCCGCCGGGTGACCATGCGGGTCCGGTAGACGGTCAGGTCGACGACGAGGACGGCGACCACCGCGACCACGGCCAGGGTCGAGTAGCTCACCGGTCGGCCTCCTCGGCGGGGTACCCGGCGTCCCACCCGGTCACCCTCCGCACCGCCTCCAGGGCCAGCACCGAGCACAGCGGGACGACGAGGAAGAACAGCACCTCCTCGACCGGGATGCCGCCGGGCAGCCGGACGCCGAGGGTGAGCTCGTCGGAGTAGTCCCAGTGGCCCTGCGCGATCGCGTAGAGCACCCAGACCACGAAGACGACGAACTCGGGCAGCACCGCCAGCAGCAACCGCCGCCAGCGGGCGTACACGCGCACCCGCAGCACCAGCTCCAGCGGCGCGGTGACGACCAGGCAGCCGGCCAGCAGCGCCAGGTACGTCAGGGAGCCCACGGGCCGGTCAGAACGCCAGCGCCTGGGCCCGGCGGGTGACCTCGGTGTGCCGGTCGCTGCGCAGTGCCTCGACGGGGGTGCCGGGCAGCGACTCGTCGGCGCGGAAGAGCCACTCGAACACCTCCTCGTCGCTGTAGCCGCCGTCCCGCAGGACGGTGATCAGGCCCGGCAGGTGCTTGAGGACCGCGCCGTCCCGGAAGAAGTCGGCGGGGATGCGGCTGTTGCCGCTGCCGGGGACGGCGAGGATCTTGCGCTCGCGCAGCAGCTGCCGGACCCGGTTCGGCGAGACCCCCAGTACAGCGGCGACCTCCGCGGGGGTGAACGTCTCCATAGGCTCCGAGCCTATGGCGCGCGAGCAGCGGACACCCCCGGCACCCGCCCTGCCGGGCCAGCGCCGTTCCGGCGAGGCGCCGGACGACGGTCCCGGCCCCGACCTGCTCGACCTCGCCGCGCTGGAGGCCCGGGCGAGGGAGCTGCTGCCCGCCGACGTCGCCGACTACTACGCCGGCGGCGCCGAGGGCGAGGTCACCCTGCGCGAGGCGCCGGCCGCGTGGCGGTCCTGGCGGCTGCGGCCCCGGGTGCTGCGCGGCCCCACCGCGGTCTCCCTCGCGACCACGCTGCTGGGCAGCGAGGTCGCGACACCGGTCGGCGTGGCGCCGTGGGCCTACCAGGCGATGGCCTCCCCCGAGGGGGAGCGCGGCACGGCCGAGGGGGCGGCGGCCGCCGGCGTCCTGATGACCGTCTCGACCTCGGCGAGCACCGGGCTGGCCGAGGTCGCCGCCGCCGCGCCGGACGCGCCCAAGTGGTTCCAGCTCTACCGGGTGCACTCCCCGGCCCACACCGACGACCTCGCCCGCCGCGCCCGCGCCGCCGGTTACCGCGCGCTGGTGCTCACGGCGGACATGCCCGTCTACGGGCGGCGGCTGCGCGACCTGCGGGCGGCCTTCGCCCTGCCGGCCGACCACCCCCTGCCCAACCGCCCCGGGACCGGTGACCCCGCCGACGTCCCCGTCTGGACCTTCGACGACATCGGCCGCTTCGCCGACCTCTCCGGCCTGCCGGTGGTCGTCAAGGGCGTGCTGCGCGGGGACGACGCCGCGCGGTGCGTCGCGGCCGGGGCGGCGGCGGTGTGGGTGTCCACCCACGGCGGCCGGCAGGCCGATCCGGTGGTGGCCAGCGCGCACGCCCTCCCCGAGGTTGTCGAGGCGGTCGGCGGCGAGGCGGAGGTGTACGTGGACGGCGGCATCCGCGCGGGCTCCGACGTCCTCACCGCCCTCGCCCTGGGCGCCCGCGCCGTGTTCGTCGGCCGGCCGGCGGTGTGGGGCCTGGCGACCGGCGGCGCCGCAGGCGTGGCCCGCGTGCTGGCGGGACTGAGCGCCGAGCTGGCGCACACGATGGCGCTGTGCGGCGTGGCCGACGCCACCGCCGTCCCGCGGGACACGGTGACCGAGGCCCGCGGGACCCGCCGGTAGGATCGCGGTGGGGCCGTGACTGGCGCATCGAGGTGGGACCGACCACCGGGGAGCGGCCCGCACCACCCCGCCGGGCGCCTGGGCACCTCCTGACTCGACACCCGCGCTGGAGCCCCCCATGACGGACGCGACCGCCTCCTTCGACGCCGCCACCGCCTCGGCGGCCTACCGCAGCGCCCTGCAGGTCATCGGGGCCGTCGAGCCCCGCGTGGCCGATGCGATCGGCGCCGAGCTCGCCGACCAGCGCAGCTCGCTCAAGCTGATCGCCAGCGAGAACTACGCCAGCCCCGCCGTCCTGCTGACGATGGGCAACTGGTTCAGCGACAAGTACGCCGAGGGCACGGTCGGGCACCGCTTCTACGCCGGGTGCCAGAACGTCGACACCGTCGAGGCGCTGGCCGCCGAGCACGCCCGCGAGCTGTTCGGCGCCCCGCACGCGTACGTGCAGCCGCACTCGGGCATCGACGCCAACCTGGTGGCGTTCTGGGCGGTCCTGGCCACCCGGGTCGAGTCCCCCGCGCTGGAGAAGGCCGGCGTCCGGCACGTCAACGAGCTCACCGACTCCGACTGGTCCGAGCTGCGCCACGCGCTGGGCGACCAGCGGATGCTGGGCATGTCCCTGGACGCCGGCGGCCACCTCACCCACGGCTTCCGCCCGAACATCAGCGGCAAGATGTTCGAGCAGTCCTCCTACGGCACCGACCCGGAGACCGGCCTGCTCGACTACGACGCCGTCCGGGAGCGGGCGCGGGAGTTCCGCCCGCTCATCCTCATGGCCGGCTACTCCGCCTACCCGCGCCGGGTCGACTTCGCGAAGATGCGCGAGATCGCCGACGAGGTCGGCGCGACCCTGGTCGTCGACATGGCGCACTTCGCGGGGCTGGTCGCCGGGAAGGTGTTCACCGGCGACTTCGACCCGGTGCCGCACGCGCACGTGGTCACCACCACCACGCACAAGTCCCTGCGCGGCCCGCGCGGCGGCATGGTGCTGGCCCAGCCGGAGTTCGCCGACGCCGTCGACCGGGGCTGCCCGATGGTGCTCGGCGGCCCGCTGCCGCACGTCATGGCCGCCAAGGCGGTCGCGTTCGCCGAGGCCCGCCGTCCGGAGTTCGCCGGCTACGCGCAGGCGGTCGCCGACAACGCGATCAGCCTCGCCGAGGGCCTGACCCGCCGCGGGGCGCGCCTGGTCACCGGCGGCACCGACAACCACCTGGTGCTCGTCGACGTCTCCGGCTTCGGCCTCACCGGGCGGCAGGCGGAGTCCGCGCTGCTGGACGCCGGCATCGTGACCAACCGCAACGCGATCCCGGCCGACCCCAACGGCGCCTGGTACACCTCCGGCATCCGGCTGGGCACCCCGGCCCTGACCACCCGCGGGTTCGGGGCGGCCGAGTTCGACCGCACCGCCGAGCTGATCGTCGACGTCCTGTCCGGCACCTCCCCCACCGCCACCCGGGACGGCTCGCCCTCCAAGGCGAGGTACGCGACCACCGACGGCCTGGCCGACCGCACGCGCGACGCGGCGGCCGAGCTGCTCGAGCGGCACCCGCTCTACCCGGGTCTCGACCTGTAGGAGGACCCCGGGGGACCGGCTCGTTGACCTCGTCGGACGGGCCGGGGGTGGTGGGTGTGACGGGTGAACCGCCACACCGGTCACACCCGCGTGTAGGCGCGGCGAACAGCTCCGTCACTCCTACACTCGACCGGGTGGACACCGCCGTGACCGACCCCGTGGTCGGCCTCGTCCTGGAGGGGCGTTACCACCTCCAGGAGCGGCTGGCCCGCGGCGGCATGTCGACCGTCTACGCCGCGCAGGACCTGCGGCTGCACCGGACGGTCGCGGTCAAGGTCATGGCCGAGCACCTGGCCCACGACCCGACGTTCGTCGGCCGGTTCACCCGCGAGGCGCGGGCCGCGGCGATGCTCAGCCACCCCAACGTCGTCTCGGTCAGCGACCAGGGCAGCGACCAGGGCCTGGTGTTCCTCGTCATGGAGCTGGTGCGCGGCCGCACGCTGCGCGACCTGCTGCAGGCCCGCGGCCGGCTCACCATCGGCGAGGCGTTCGCCGTCCTCGAGCCGGTGCTGTCCGGGCTGACCGCGGCCCACCGAGCGGGCATCGTGCACCGCGACATCAAGCCGGAGAACGTCCTCATCGGGTCCGACGGCGTGGTGAAGGTGGCCGACTTCGGCCTCGCCCGCGCCCTGACCGGCACCGGCCAGACCAGCCACACCGGCGGCGTCCTCATCGGCACGGTCGCCTACCTCTCCCCGGAGCAGCTCGAGCGCGGCAAGGCCGACGCGCGCAGCGACGTCTACGCCGCCGGGGTCGTCCTCTACGAGATGCTCACCGGTCACCCGCCCTACGGCGGGGACACCCCGCTGGCGGTGGCCTACCAGCACGTGCACCACGACATGCCGACCCCGTCGGACGAGGTCCCCGGCATCCCGTGGGAGGTCGACGACCTCGTGGCCCGCACCACCCGCCGCGACCCGGTCCTGCGGCCCCTGGACGCCGGGGCGTTCCTCGCCGACCTCGAGGACGTGCGCCGCGACCTGGGCATCGAGCGGGTGCCCGTGCCCACCGGCCGCAGCACCGCCGGCCCGGACACCCTCCGCCCCACCAACCGGCCCATCCGGCCGCGGCACCCCAGCGACCCGGGCCGCGACGGCGACCCCCGCACCGAGGTGCTCGGGGTCAACGGCACCCGGCCCGGCCGCGGCGGCCGCACCTCGATGCTGCCGGGGATGGGCGCCGGCCCCACCACCGACGTCGGCGGGCGCCGCCCCGGGCTCGAGCGCACCCGTCCCGGCGTGCCCCAGCACATCCGCCGCCGCCGGGCCCGGTTCGCCGCCGCGCTGGTCTTCCTGCTCACGGTCACCATCGGCGCGGTCGGCTGGTGGCTGGGTTCGGGCCGCTGGACGACGGTGCCCCAGCTGGTCGGCAAGGACCAGGCCGCCGCGGTCGACCTGCTGCAGCAGGCGGGACTGGACCCCGACTGCTGCGAGGAGCAGTTCAGCGAGGACGTCGCCGAGGGTGTGGTCATCTCGGCCGACCCGGACGGTGGCGAGGCGATCCGCGGCACGGACGTGTCGCTCGTCGTCTCCAAGGGCCCGGAGCGGTTCGAGGTCGACCCCGAGATGGTCGGCCGGCCGCAGGACGAGGTCCTGGCCGAGATCGACGACACCATCCCGGTCGTCGTCGAGGTCCAGCAGGACTACGACAACAAGATCCCGGTCGGCCACGTCACCGGCTTCGACCCCGAGATCGGCACCGAGCTCAAGCGCGGCCAGGCGCTCGTCGTCTACGTCAGCCGCGGCCACGAGCCGGTGACGGTCCCCGCCCTCGTCGGCCTCTCACCCGAGGAGGCGACCGCCAACCTCGAGGCGCTCGGCTTCACCGTCGAGCAGTCCGAGGGGCGCAGCGCCGACGTCGACCGCGGCGAGGTCATGGCCGTCGACCCGGCCAGCGGCCAGAAGGCGCCCTACGAGAGCACCGTGACGATCCAGGTCTCGGTCGGCCTCCCGCAGGTCACCGTGCCCGACGTGGTCGGCAAGAGCCAGCAGGAGGCCACCGCCCTCCTCGAGGCGGCCGGACTGCAGGTCAAGGTCAACCAGTTCTTCGGCGACCGGGTGCTGAGGCAGAGCCCCGGGGCCGGCGAGGTGGTCGACACGGGGACCTCGGTGACCATCCTGGTGACCTTCGGATAGGACTGAGGACGCTGCGTACTCCTGCGGGTGTGCCGCCGATCGGCGCGCACATCCAGATCAAGGGCGGGCTGGCCAGGGGCGGCCTGGCCTACACCGACGCCGTCGCCGCGCGGGCCGTGCAGGTCTTCGTCGGCAACCCGCGCGGCTGGAAGCTGACCGCGGGCGACCCGCGGCAGGACGCGCTGTTCGTCGAGGGCTGCGCCGAGCGCGGGGTGCCCGCCTTCATCCACACGCCGTTCCTGGTCAACGTCGGCTCCCCCACCGAGGCGACCGTCGAGCAGTCGATCGCCAGCATCGCGCACAACCTGGCCCGGGGCGCCCAGCTCGGCTGCCGCGGCGTGGTGGTGCACGCCGGCTCGGCCGTGGGCGAGGACCGCTACGAGGACGCGCTGCGCCAGCTGCACGAGCGGCTGCTCCCCGTCCTCGAGGCCGCCCCGGCCGACGGCCCGCGGCTCCTGGTCGAGCCGACCGCAGGCGGCGGGAAGTCCCTCGCCGCGACCGTCGAGGACCTCGGCCCGTACCTGGCGGCGCTGGAGCACCACCCGCTGGTCGGCGTCTGCTTCGACACCTGCCACGCGTGGGCGGCCGGCCACGACCTCTCCGTGCCCGGCGGGATGACCGCGACGCTCGACGCGCTGGAGGCCACCGTGGGGCGGGGCCGGCTGGGCCTGGTGCACGCCAACGACTCCCTCGACGAGTGCGGGTCCAAGCGGGACCGGCACACCACCATCGGCGCGGGCACCATCGGCGGCGGCGCGTACGGCACCGGCCCGTTCGCCGAGCTCCTGGCCCACCCGTCGATGACCGGCGTCCCGGTCGTCGTCGAGACCCCCAGCGAGAAGGACGGCGTCGCGTGGGCCGGGCACGCGGCCGACATCGCGCTGCTGTGCTCGCTGCGCGACGGCACCGCCGAGGACCGGGCCCCCGCCGCCTGAGCCCGGTGGCGGCGATGCGACGGATGTCCCGGTACGAATCCGTCCGGTGGCGGTTGGCACACAGGTGAGGCTCGGCTAACTTAGGGGTGCCTTTCCTTCCCCTGCCCCCGGGAGTGCCGCGCGTGTACGTCTGCATCTGCTTCGCCGTGAGCGAGGCCCAGCTCGCCGACGCCATCGCCGACGGCGCCCGCACGGAGGAGGAGGTCGGCGACGCCTGCGCGGCAGGCACCGGGTGCGGCAGCTGCCTGGACCGCATCTGCGACCGGCTGCGCGCCGCGGACCCCCTGCACGGCCTGGAGCTCCGCGAGCCCGCCGCCTGAGGCCAGGCTGCCCATGGCAAGGTCGACCTGAGTCGGATGGACCCTCCCGGCCCCCGCTAGCCTCGGCCGCAACCGAGCCGAGGAGGAGTGCCATGCACGGCGACGCACGGGTCATCGAGTACCTGAACGAGCAGCTGACCAGCGAGCTGACCGCCATCAACCAGTACTTCCTGCACGCCAAGATGCAGGCGAACTGGGGCTACAACAAGCTGGCCAAGCACACTCGCGACGAGTCCATCGAGGAGATGACCCACGCGGAGCGGCTCACCGACCGCATCCTCTTCCTCGAGGGACTGCCGAACTACCAGAAGCTGCTGCCGCTGCGGATCGGGCAGAACATCCGCGAGCAGTTCGAGTCGGACATGGCGATCGAGGTCGAGGTCCTGGCCCGGCTGCGCGAGGCGATCCCCTACTGCGAGTCGGTCGGCGACCGGGTGAGCAAGAACCTGTTCGAGTCGATCCTCAAGGACGAGGAGCACCACATCGACTACCTCGAGACCCAGCTGCACCTGCTCGACACCCTCGGCGAGCAGCTGTACCTGGCCGGCCAGATCGAGCACCCGACGCCCGGCGACCACGCCGAGTAGCCCCACCCGCGCGACGGGCCCGCACCCTCGAGGGGGTGCGGGCCCGTGGCGTCTGCTCGCCGGGTGCGCGGTGTCGGCTCGGAGGCCGACGGTGTCACACCAGGCCGGCGAGGACGTCCGCGGCGCGGTCGATGCCGGCCCGGTCGACGTCGAGGTGGGTGACCAGCCGGATCCGGCGGGGGCTGACCTGGGAGACGAGCACCCCCCGTGCCTTCGCCGCCTCGGCGACCACCGGCGCGGCCACGTCGTCGAGCACGACCATGTTGGTCTCGACCGTCGCCGGGTCGACGCCGAGCCGCTTGGCCAGCAGGCGGGCGTGCTCGTGGTCCTCGGCCAGGCGGCTCAGGTGGTGGTCGAGGGCGTGGGTGCAGGCGGCGGCCAGCACGCCGACCTGGCGCATGCCGCCCCCGAGCCGCTTGCGCCACAGCCGCGCGGTGGCGATCCGCTCCGCCGAGGCCACGAGCACCGACCCGACCGGCGTCCCGAGGCCCTTGGAGAAGCAGACCGACGCCGTGTCGGCCAACTGGCCGTAGGTGGCGAGGTCCACGCCCGAGGCGACGTGTGCGTTCCAGATCCGCGCGCCGTCGAGGTGGACGGCGACCCCGGCCTCCCGCGACCACTCCCAGAGCTGCTGCAGCTGGTCGAGCGGCTGCACCAGCCCGCCGCCGCGGTTGTGGGTGTTCTCGACGGCGATGGCGGCGGTGGCCGTCAGGTGCCAGTTGTCCCCGGGCCGCACCTGCTCGATCAGCTGCCCGGCGTCCAGCCGGCCGCCGTCGGACACCACCGTGCGCGTGGAGATCCCGAAGACCGCCGCCGCGGCGCCCATCTCGTAGGTGACCACGTGCGCGTCGGCGTCGCAGAGCACCTCCTGGCCCGGCTCGCAGACCAGGCGCATGCCGATCTGGTTGCCCATGGTCCCCGACGGCACGAAGAGCGCGGCCTCGTGGCCGAACAGCTCCGCCGTGCGCTCCTCGAGGGCGCGGACCGAGGGGTCCTCCTCGTAGACGTCGTCCCCGACCTCGGCCTCGGCCATCGCCCGGCGCATCGCGGCGGTCGGCCGGGTGACGGTGTCCGACCGCAGGTCGACGAGCCCGGACGCCGCTTCAGCCACGGAGCATCTCGGCGACCAGGAACGCCAGCTCCAGGGACTGGCCGGTGTTCAGCCGCGGGTCGCAGGCCGTCTCGTACCGGCTGTTGAGGTCCTCGTCGCTGATCTCCATCGCGCCGCCGAGGCACTCGGTGACGTCCTCACCGGTCAGCTCGACGTGGATGCCGCCCGGCCAGGTGCCCAGCGCCCGGTGCACGTCGAAGAACCCGAGGACCTCGTCGACGATCCGGTCGAAGTGCCGGGTCTTGTACCCGGTGGAGGACTCGTGGGTGTTGCCGTGCATCGGGTCGCACTGCCACACGACCTGGTGGCCGCTGGCGGTGACCTTCTCCACGATGGGCGGGAGGACGTCGCGGATCTTCCCGTTGCCCATCCGGCTGATCAGCGTCAGCCGGCCCGGGACGCCGTCCGGGTCGAGCCGCTCGACGAGCTCGGTGGCCTGCTCGGGGGTCGTGCCGGGGCCGATCTTGACCCCGATCGGGTTGGCGATGCGGGAGAAGAACTCCACGTGCGCGCCGTCGAGCTGGCGGGTGCGCTCGCCGATCCAGACGAAGTGTGCCGACGCGGCGTAGGCCCGGCCGTCGTCCACCCGCAGCAGCGCCCGCTCGTAGTCGAGGATCAGCGCCTCGTGGCTGTTGTAGAGCTCCACGCCGCGCAGGGCGGTGTCGTCGACCCCGCAGGCCTTCATGAACGCCAGCGCCCGGTCGATCTCGCGGGCGATCACCTCGTAGCGCACCCCTGCCGGGGAGTTGGCCACGAAGTCCTTGTTCCAGTCGTGCACCGCGTGCAGGTCGGCCAGCCCACCGCGGGCGTAGGCGCGGATCATGTTCATCGCGGCCGCGGCGTTGGCGTACGCGCGCACCAGCCGGTTCGGGTCGGGGATGCGCTTCTCGAGCACCGGCTCGAGGGAGTTGACCATGTCGCCCCGGTAGGAGGGCAGGCCGAGCGCGTCGGTGTTCGACGACCGCGGCTTGGCGTACTGCCCGGCGACCCGGCCCACCTTGACCACCGGCACGCTGGCGCCGTAGGTGAGGACGACGGCCATCTGCAGCAGCGTGCGCGTGGTGCTCTGCAGGTGCGCGTCGGTGTTGAGGTCGAAGGTCTCCGCGCAGTCGCCGCCCTGCAGCAGGAACGCCCGGCCCTGGGCCACCTCGGCCAGCCGCCCGCGCAGCTCGTCGACCTCGCTGGGCGCGACGATCGGGGGGACCGACGAGAGGGTGGAGAGGACGCTGTCCAGCGCGGCGCGGTCGGGCCACTCGGGCTGCTGGGCGGCGGGCAGCTCTCGCCACCGGTCCAGACCGGGGACCAGTTCCGCGGGGTCGGGGAGGGTCACGCTTTCACAGGGTACGGCGGTGCTCCCCCTCAGCCGAAGAAGACCTCCACCTCGCGGTACCGGTCCACCGGCACCAGCTTGAGCTGGGCGGTCGCCTCGGCCAGCGGCACCCGCACGATGTCGGTGCCGCGCAGCGCCACCATGACCCCGGACGCGCCGTCGTGCACGGCGTCGACGGCCGCCAGCCCGAAACGGGTGGCCAGCACCCGGTCGAACGGGGACGGCGTCCCCCCGCGCTGGATGTGGCCGAGCACCACGCAGCGGGCCTCCCGCCCGGTGCGCTGCTCGATCAGCGACGCCAGCGCCGTGCCGATGCCGCCCAGCCGGACGTGGCCGAACGCGTCCGTCTGCCCGGTGGCCACCACCAGGTCGCCGCCCTGGGCCTTCGCCCCCTCGGACACGACGACGATCGGCGAGTACCCGGACTCGAACCGGTGCTGGCAGTGGGCGACCACGGCCTCGACGTCGAAGGGCTGCTCGGGGATGAGGACGACGGTCGCGCCGCCGGCCATGCCCGAGTGCAGCGCGATCCAGCCGGCGTGCCGGCCCATGACCTCGACGACGAGCGTGCGGTGGTGGCTGTCGCCGGTCGTGTGCAGCCGGTCGATCGCCTCGGTGGCCACGCCCAGTGCGGTGTCGAAGCCGAAGGTGTAGTCCGTGGCGTCGAGGTCGTTGTCGATGGTCTTGGGGACACCGACGATCGTGAGACCGGCCTCGGACAGCTTGGCGGCCACGCCGAGGGTGTCCTCCCCGCCGATGGGGACGAGCGCGTCGATGCCCAGGCGCTCCAGGTTGGCCATCACCCGGTCCGCGCCGCCCTCCAGCGCGTAGGGGTTGGTGCGCGAGGTGCCCAGCACGGTCCCGCCGCGGGGCAGGATGCCACGGACCGCCCGCAGGTCCATCGGCACGGTGTCGGCATCGAGCACGCCCCGCCAGCCGTCCCGGAACCCGACGACCTCGTCCCCGTGCTGGACGCCCTTGCGGACGACGGCCCGGATGACCGCGTTGAGCCCCGGGCAGTCACCGCCGCCGGTCAGGATGCCGATGCGCATGTGCGTCCTCCGGGAAGGGTTCTCGCTGCTCAGCGGTTGGTGCCGGCCATGATGCCGCACCGAGGGCCTGAGCAGACATGAGTCGGCTGATCGCGGTCACCGGCGCCACCGGCACCCTCGGCGGCCGGGTCGCCGCCCGCCTGGCCGGGCGGCGCGACGTCTCGCTGCGGCTCGTCGTCCGCGACCCCGCCCGTGCGCCGCGGCTTCCCGGGGCGCAGGCCGTCGCCGCGCCCGGCGGCTACGCCGACGGGCCCGGCCTCACCGCGGCCCTGCGAGGCGTGCACACCCTCTACCTGGTGTCGGCCGCGGAGGCCGAGGACCGCGTGCACCAGCACCTGACCGCCGTCGGCGCCGCCGCGGCCGCCGGGGTGCAGCGGATCGTCTACACCTCCTTCCTCGGAGCCGCGCCGGACGCGGTCTTCACGCTGGCCCGGCAGCACGCCACCACCGAGGACGCCATCGCCGCCACCGGCCTGCGCGCGACGTTCCTCCGGCACTCGATGTACGCCGACTTCGTGCCGTTCTTCGCCACCCGCGAGGACGGCCGGGCGGTGGTCGCCGCGCCCGCGGGCGAGGGCCGCGCGAGCTTCGTGTCCCGCGACGACCTGGCCGACGTCGGTGCCGCGGTGCTGCTCGACGACTCGGGAGCGCTCGACGGCTGCGCCCTCGACGTCACCGGGCCGGCGGCGCTGTCGCTGGACGAGGCCGTCGCCGTCCTCATCGAGGTCACCGGCCTGCCCGCGGAGTACCGCCGGCAGACGGTCGACGAGGCGTGGGCGACCCGGCGCCCCTCCGGCCACCCGGACTGGGAGATCGAGGGCTGGGTGACCAGCTACCTGGCGATCGCGGCCGGGGAGATGGCCCCGGTGACCGACGTCGTCGAGGAGCTCACCGGCTCCCCGGCACGGACGGTGGCCGAGCACCTGCGCGCCCACCCGGAGGACTGGGCACACCTGGGCGCCTGAGCGGCCGGGGGACAAGGGCCCTGTCGGCGCTCCGGAGGGCGGCCTAGCGTCGGCGCCGCGCGTCCCTGCCACCGGCCGCGCGTCCTGCCACCGCCGGAGGTCTGTGATGGACCAGCCCTACCAGGGCTCGGCCGACGTCCACGTGCTCCCCGCGAACCTGGCGCTGCCGGGGCTGGGCGTCCTGCCGGTCAACTCCTACCTGCTCATGGCCGAGGAGCCGGTCCTCGTCGACACCGGTCTGGGCGTCGACGCCGACGACTTCGTCGACGCGGTGAGCTCCATCGTGGCCCCGGAGCAGCTGCGCTGGATCTGGCTCACCCACGACGACGCCGACCACACCGGCAGCATCGCGCGGCTCATGGAACTGGCACCCCACGCGACGCTGGTCACCCACGGCTTCTCCGCCCTCCGGATGGCGACCTGGTGGCCCGTGCCGATGCACCGGGTGCACGCCGTCCGCTTCGGGGACGACGTCCACGTGGGTGACCGCACGTTGACCGCCGTCGCCCCGCCGCTGTTCGACAACCCGCTGTCGGTCGGCGTCCTGGACCGCTCCACCGGGGCGCTGTTCAGCGTCGACGCGTTCGGGGCGATCATCCCCGAGCCGGCCCGGGCCGCCTCCGACGTGCCGCCCGAGGCGCTGGCCGGCGGCATGCTCGGCTGGGCGACGTCGGACTCGCCGTGGGTGCACCTCACCCAGCCCGCCGTGTTCGGGGAGGTGCTCGACCGGGTCCGTCAGCTGCGGCCCACGCGGATCTTCTCGGCCCACCTGCCCGCCGCGGACGGCACCGAGCTCGAGGAGTTCCTCGCGGTGCTGGAGCGGGTGCCGGCCGCCGAGCGGTTCATCCCGCCCGACGCCGAGGAGTTCACCCGGATGATCGACGCGCTGACCGAGATGCAGCGGGCCGGGGTGCCGGTACCGCGCACCGAGTCCGCACCGCAGCCGAGCCCCGCCCGCCCGGGCTGACGGCCGACCGGCGAGGCGTCGCGGGCGCGGAGGGTGGCCTCGCGGGGTGGCCTTGCGCCCTTCTGCCCGCCGTCCCGCGGTGCGACGCTCGTGCCGTTGCACGGGGGCCGCACGACCGGAGGACGACGGCGATGACCGTGCCCACGAGCCCGCTGACCGACCTGGCCGACCCCTTCCCCGCGCTGGCCGCCCTGCGGGAGAGCGGTCCCGTGCGGCGCGTCGACGAGCGCCTGGGCCTGCCCGTGTGGGTGGTCGCCCGCTACGACGACGTCCTGGCGGCGCTGTCGGACCCCCGGTTGAGCAACGACCCGCACCACGCCACGGCCCTCACCGAGCTCCTCGACGGCGACTTCCTGAGCCGCAGCATGATCGGCACGGACCCGCCCGAGCACACCCGGCTGCGGCGGCTGGTGTCCAAGGCGTTCACCGCGCGCCGGGTGGAGGGGCTGCGGCCGCGGGTCCAGCAGATCACCGACGCGCTGCTGGACCGCATCACCCCGCGGGGCTCCGCGGAGCTGATCGGCGCCTTCGCCCTGCCCCTGCCCATCACCGTCATCGGCGAGCTGCTCGGCGTCCCCGAGGCCGACCGGGAGCGCTTCCGCGGCTGGACCGACGAGATGCTGGAGCGGCCGTTCGACCCGAACACCGACATGGCCCTGGTGACCGCCGCCCGCGAGCAGATGTACGGCTACCTCGCCGACCTCGTCGACGCCAAGCGCGCCCGGCCCGCCGACGACCTGCTCACCGACCTGGTGCAGGCGACCGACGAGGGTGAGCGGCTCGACCGGCAGGAGCTGCTCTCGATGACCTTCCTGCTGCTCATCGCGGGCTACGTGACCACGGTGAACCTCATCGGCAACGGCACGCTGGCGCTGCTGCGCTCGCCCGACCAGCTCGACCGGCTCCGCGCCGACCCGGCCCTCGTGCCGCAGGCGGTGGAGGAGGTCCTCCGTTACGACGGCCCGGTCAACCCCGGGCTCACCCGCTACACGCTGGAGGACGTCGAGATCGGCGGGGTGCGGATCCCCCGCGGCGAGATGGTGCTGCTCGCCGTCGCCGCGGCCGACCGGGACCCCGACCGCTTCCCCTCCCCCGACCGGTTCGACGTCGACGCGGCCGGGCCCGGGCACCTGGCGTTCGGCCACGGCGTCCACTACTGCCTGGGCGCGCCGCTGGCCCGCCTCGAGGGGCAGATCGCCTTCACCGCGCTGCTCGAGCGGCTGCCCGACCTGACCCTGGCCGTGCCCGAGGACGAGCTGCGGTGGTCGGCCAGCGGCGTGCTCCGTGGCGTCCGGGCGTTGCCGGTGACGTTCACGCCCACGCCCGCGCGGGCCGCCTGAGCCGGCGGCCTCAGCGGCGGGCGCCCTCCATCGCCCGCCAGCGGGCGAGGTTGTAGCGGGCGTCGACCAGCGCGTCGTGGGTGCCGGTCGGCTTGGGCGGCAGCGGCGGCTGCCCCAGGTCGTCCCAGCGCTGCCGCAGCTCCCGGGTGAAGCGCGGGATCGGCCGCGGCAGCGCCGGCATCGCCCCCCACAGCTGGCACAGCGCGACGTGGTCGTAGGCGGCGTACCAGGCCCACAGCTCGACCTCATCCCCCGGGCCGGTCAGGAAGGCCAGCAGGTCGTCGCGGATCCGCTGCCGGCTGCGCCAGGCCCGGTCGGCCGGCGGGGGCAGCTGGTCGAGCACGTGGCGCCGCACCCACGGGATCGCCTTGCCGGGGTCGAACTCGGTGCTCACCGCGTAGAACTCGCGCCCGGCCTCGTCGACGACGCCGATGGACACCAGGTCGATGGTGGACCCGTCCTCGATGAACTCGGTGTCGTAGAAGAACCGCCGCACGCCGATCACCGTAGGCGGCCCTCGTGCAGGCCGCCGTGCTGCTGCCCCGGGGGGACCCTCGGTTAGGTTGCCCTCATGCCGGTGCTGGCGATCGACGCGGGGACGACAGGGGTGACCGCGCTGGTCGTGGGCGAGGAGGGCGACGTCCTCTCCCGCGGCTACCGGGAGTTCGCCCAGCTCTTCCCCCGCCCGGGCTGGGTGGAGCACGAGCCCGAGGACATCTGGACGGCGACGCTGGCCGCCTGCCGCCAGGCGCTGGCCGGCACCGACCAGCAGCCGACCTGCGTGGGCCTCACCGACCAGCGCGAGACCGCGGTGGTGTGGGACCGGCGCACCGGCCGCTCGCCGCGGCCGGCCATCGTCTGGCAGGACCGGCGGACCAGCGGGATCTGCGACCGGCTGCGCGAGGCCGGGCACGAGCCGCGGGTCGCCGAGCTCACCGGCCTGCGGCTGGACCCGTACTTCACCGCCACCAAGTACTGCTGGCTGGCCGCCGAGGAGCCGGCGCTGTGGAGCGGCGTCCGGGACGGCGGCCTCGTGCTGGGCACCGTCGACTCGTTCGTGGTGCACCGGCTGACCGGCGGGGCGGTGCACGTCACCGACCCGAGCAACGCCTCGCGCACGCTGCTCTACGACCTCGAGCGCGGCACCTGGTCCGACGAGCTGTGCGCCCTGTTCGACGTCCCGCGGGCCGCGCTGCCGGAGGTCGTGCCCAGCTCCGGCGTCGTCGGGACCACCGACCCCGACGTGTTCCTCGGCCTGGAGCTGCCGGTCGCCGGCATCGCCGGGGACCAGCAGGCGGCGCTGTTCGGGCAGGCCTGCTACTCCCCCGGCATGAGCAAGTGCACCTACGGCACCGGCTCGTTCGTGCTGCAGAACACCGGACCGGCGCCGGTCCGCTCGAACGCCGGGCTGCTGACGACCGTGGCCTGGGACCTCGGGGACGGGCTGGTCTACGCCCTGGAGGGGGCGGTGTTCGTCACGGGCGCCGCGGTGCAGTGGTTGCGCGACGGGCTGGGCCTGATCGACTCCGCGGCCGAGATCGAGGGCCTGGCCCGCACGGTGCCCGACTCCGGCGACGTCGTCTTCGTGCCCGCCCTCACCGGGCTGGGCGCCCCGTACTGGGACCCGCACGCCCGCGGCGCCGTCCTCGGCATCACCCGGGGCACCTCCCGGGCGCACCTGGCCCGGGCCACGCTGGAGGCGATCGCCTTCCAGGTGCGCGACGTCGTCGACGTCATGGCGTCCGAGGCGGGGCTGGCGGTCCCCGAGCTGTCGGCCGACGGGGGCGCCAGCGCCAACGACCTGCTGATGCAGCTGCAGGCCGACCAGCTCGGCGTGCCGGTCCGCCGCCCGGTGGTCACCGAGACCACCGCGCTGGGCGCGGCGTTCCTGGCCGGCCTCGGCACCGGCGTCTGGAGCACCACCGGCGAGCTGGCCGACACCTGGTCGCTGGACCGCCGCTTCGAGCCCGAGCCCGGTCGGCGGGACGACGGCCGGCACGAGCGCTGGCGCGCGGCGGTGGCCCGGGCCGGCGGCTGGACCGCGTGAGCGCCGATCGGGGTGAGCGCCCCGCCGACCTGCCCCTGCGGGACAGCGACCTCGTCGAGTTCCTGCTCGCCCGGTTCGACGAGGACGAGGAGGCCGCCCGCTTCGTGCAGGCGAGCCCCGCGCCGACCAACCGCGCGCTGGTCGCCCACGTGCTGCGCGACGCCGCCGCCAAGCGTCAGCTCGTCGAGTACTTCCGGGACCTGGAGAGACGGGGCGGCCGCGGCGACACCATGGACCACGCGCTGCGGCTGATCGGCCAGACCTACGCCGACCACCCGCACTACCGCGACGAGTGGCGCCCCTGACGGGGGACGGTGCCTAGCCGGCCAGGGACTCCGGGGCGCGGTCGCCGGCCTCGTCGGCGGGCGGCTCCATCCGCCGGACCACCTCGGAGGCGCTGGCGCCGGTGGCGTCCATCGACTTCTTGACCATGGCGCCGTAGACGTCGACGTACTCCTGCCCCGACATGGTCATGATCTCGTACATGATCTCGTCGGTGATCGACCGCTCCACGAACCGGTCACCGGCCAGCCCCTCGTAGCGGGAGAAGTCCAGCGGCTGCCCGAAGCGCACGCACACCTTCGGCAGCCGGCGCCCCACCAGGGGCAGGGCGCGCGGCCGGTAGACCATCGCCACGGGCACGACCGGCGCCCCCGTCTCCAGCGCCATCCGGGCCACGCCGGTCTTGCCGCGGAAGAGCCGCCCGTCGGGCGAGCGGGTGCCCTCCGGGTAGATCCCGAGCAGCTTGCCCTCGCGCAGGATGCGCAGGCCGGTGCGGATCGCGTTCTCCGCGGCCGAGGCGTTGGTGCGGTCGATCGGCACCTGGCCGGCCCCGGTGAAGAAGGCGCGCTGCAGGAAACCCTTCACCCCGGTGCCGGTGAAGTACTCGTTCTTGGCGAGGAAGGTGACCCGACGGCGCAGCGACAGGGGCATGAACACCCAGTCGGCCGCCGACAGGTGGTTGCTCGCGAGGATCGCGGCGCCCGTGCGCGGGACGTGCTCGACACCCTCGACCTGCGGCCGGAAGACCAGCTTCACGACCGGGCCGATCGCCACGAACTTGAGGAACCAGTAGAACAACACGCCTCCCTCTGGGGCTGCCAGACTAAGGAGCCCGGCGGCGGATGGACAATCGCAGGCCCACGTCGCCGTGGCACCCCGCCCGCGCTGCCAGGTCGGCACTCCCGCCGACGCCGAGGAGGACCCCCGTGCCTGACGACGCGGTGCCCGCTGCCGAGGCACCTCCCGCCGTGCGTCCCGGCGCCGAGCCGTTCGCGTTCCCCGGCGGACCGGCGGGGGCGGGGACGGGCGTGCTGCTGGTCCACGGCTTCACCGGCTCGCCGTTCAGCATGCGGCCGTGGGGCGAGCACCTCGCCGCCGAGGGCTTCGCCGTCCGGGCACCGCTGCTGCCGGGCCACGGCACCCGCTGGCAGGACTGCAACCTCACCACCGAGCAGGACTGGGTGGACGCCGTCACCACGGCGTTCGACGCGCTGGCCGCCGAGTGCGACCGGGTGGTCGTCGCGGGGCTGTCCATGGGCGGGACCCTCGCCATCCGGCTGGCCGAGCTGCGAGCGCGCGAGGTGGCGGGCCTCGTGCTGGTCAACCCCTCACTGCTGACCGAGCGCCTCGACGCCAAGCTGCTGCCGGTCCTGGCCCGGCTCACGCCGAGCTGGAAGGCGATCGCCAACGACATCAAGAAGCCGGGGGTCGACGAGCGGGCGTACGCGAAGCTGCCCACCCGCGCCGTCCTCGGCCTGCGGCGGCTGTGGACGGCGACCCGCGCCGACCTCGGACAGGTCACCGCGCCCCTGCTGGTGTTCCGCAGCGTCACCGACCACGTGGTGGAGCCCGCGTCGGTGCGCGTGCTGCTCGCCGGCGTGGCCAGCACCGACACGACCGAGGTGCTCCTGGAGGACAGCTACCACGTCGCCACCCTCGACAACGACGCGCCGCGGGTCTTCGCCGCGTCCGTGGACTGGATCCGGGAGCGCACGCCCGCGCTGGAGGCCGGCGCGTGACCGGCCGGCGGGGGCGGCGCGACAACGGCCTGGACGCCGCGCTCTGGACCCCGGTGCGCGACGTCGACCCGCGGGTGGGTGAGCACCTGCTCGACGTGCTCCGGGACGCGGGCATCGCCGCCTACCTGGAGCCCTCGGCCGACGTCGAGCCCTACACGCGCACGGTCTCGCTGCCCAGCCCGCCCACCGACCGGATCTTCGTGGATCGAGCGCGGTCGGCGGAGGGCCGCTCCCTGGTCGAGCAGCACGTCGACGAGCACGTCCAGGAGCGGACCCGCGCGGCGCGGGCGCCCCGGCGCGACATCGACGAGGACGCCGAGTGGGCCCGGATCGTCGCTGCGTTCGAGGCCGAGCACGGCCGGACGGTGGTGGACGAGGAGCCCTCGCCGGCCCCGCCGCCGGCACCCGCCGAGCCGGATGTGCTGGACCGCCCCGAGGAGCACTACGAGCCCCCGCCGCCCCCGCCGGTGCCGGCCCCGGCGCCCGCCTCGCTGTACGCGGTGCTGCTGATCGCGGCGGGTGCGGTGCTGATCGTGGCGCCCCGCGTGCTGGGGCTGTCCTCGGACGTCGGCCTGGTGCTGGGCGTGGCCGCCGTCGTGGGCGGGGTCGGCGTGCTGGTGTCCCGGATGCGGGACCGCTCCATCGACGACGGCGACGACGGCGCCGTCGTCTAGAGGGGCGCGAGGGGAGCCGCGGTGCGGGGGCCGTGCCGCGGTGCGGGGGCCGGAGGCTCCCCGGCGCGGTGCGGCGGGTGGGCTCCACGCGACGGGGGGCGGCACCTGGCCGCGGTGTCGTCCGGAGGACGACGGGTGCCATAGCCTCGGCAGGTGGACGCACCCCACTCCACCACCGTCAGCCTGACCGGTCACCTGATGGACACCGGCATCCTGGCCCGGGTCCTCGACGACGTCCTCGAGTACGGCGGCGACTACCGCATCGAGGCCCTCGACCTCGGCCGGCAGCACGAGGACGAGTCCCGCGCCACCGTGGAGGTCAAGGCCCCCGACCCCGACCTGCTCGAGCGCATCGTCATGCGGCTGCAGACCCACGGGGCCAACACCGTCGACCCGGGGACGGCGACCCTGCGCCCGGCGCCGGCAGACGGCGTCTTCCCCGAGGACTTCTACTCGACGACCAACCTGGACACCTTCGTCCGGCTGGACCGGGAGTGGCTGCCCGTGGACCGCGCCGAGATGGACTGCGGGCTGGTGGTCGACCGGGGCGGTGACCGGCCGGTCGTGCGCACCGTCCCGGTGAGCGACGTGCGGGCCGGGGAGCTCGTGGTCTGCGGTGCGCACGGCGTCCGGGTGGAGATGCCGCCGGCAGTGGCCCGCGGCGAGGAGGAGGCGTTCGGGTTCATGTCCTCGATCGCCTCCAGCGAGAAGCCGCAGGTGGTCCTGGTCCGCCAGATCGCCGACCGGATGCGCGAGGTGAAGGCGGCCGGGCAGAAGGTGCTCTGGGTCGGCGGCCCGGCCGTCGTCCACACCGGGGCGGCCCCGGCGATGGTGCGCCTGGTGGACGCCGGCTACGTCGACGTCCTGTTCGCCGGCAACGCGCTGGCCACCCACGACATCGAGTCGGCGCTGTACGGCACCTCGCTGGGCGTGGACCTGGCCAAGGGGTCCGGCGTGCCGCACGGGCACGAACACCACATCCGGGCCATCAACACCATCCGGCGGGCGGGCTCCATCGCGGCAGCCGTGGGGTCCGGTGTCCTGACCGGTGGGGTCATGCACGCGATGGTCCGCGCGGGCAAGCCGTTCGTGCTGGTCGGCTCCGTGCGGGACGACGGCCCGCTGCCCGACGTGTACACCGACGTCATCGAGGGTCAGCGGGCGATGCGCGCGCAGCTGCCCGACGTCGGCTTCGCGATCATGGTGGCGACGATGCTGCACGCCATCGCGACCGGGAACATCCTCCCGGCGTCGGTGCCCCTGGTGTGCGTGGACATCAACCCCGCGACGGTGACCAAGCTGGCCGACCGCGGCAGCGCCCAGGCGATGGGCATCGTCACCGACATCGGCCTGTTCCTCGAGCAGCTGGCCCGCGAGCTCACCGGGGTGTGAGCGCCCTCGCGGCCAGGTCCTACTCGCCCTCGCAGACGGCGCGGCGCACGAGGTCCGCAGCGCCGACCAGGCCGGCCTGCGCGCCGAGCTGGGCGGCCACCACCCGCGGGCCGGGCCGGAACCCGCGGCCGGGCAGCGCCCGCTCGAGCCGCTCGCGCGCCGGGCCCAGGACCATCTCCCCGAGCACGCTCACCCCGCCGCCGATGACCACGACCTCGGGGTCGAGGACGGCGGCCAGGTCGGCGATGCCCTGCCCCAGCCAGGAGCCGACCTCGGCGAGCAGCTCGAGCGCCAGCGGGTCCCCCTCCGCGGCGGCGCGCGCGACGTCCTCGCCGGTGAGCCGGTCGGCGTCGCCGTCCACCCGGTCCAGCAGCCGCGCCGCGGCGGCCGGGGAGCTGCGGGCCACCTCGCGCGCGGTCTGCCCGAGCGCGGTGCCGCTGGCGTACTGCTCCCAGCAGCCGCGGTTGCCGCAGGCGCACAGCCGGCCGTCGGGGACCACCCGCATGTGGCCCCACTCCCCCGCCACCCCGTGCGAGCCGCGCTGCAGCCGGCCGTCCATGACGATCCCGCCGCCGATGCCGGTGCCCAGGGTGATCATCAGGGCGAGGTCGGCGCCGGCGGCCGCGCCGTAACGGTACTCGGCCCAGGCGGCGGCGTCGGCGTCGTTGCCCACCCACAGCGGCCGCTGCAGCCGCCCGGCGAGGTCCTTGCGCAGGGTCGAGTTCCGCCAGGCCAGGTGCGGGCTGAACAGCACGGTGTCCCCGGTGCGGTCGAACCACCCGGCCGCGCCCACGCCGACGCCGACCAGCGGTCCGCCGTGCCAGAGCGCGAGCTCCTCGACCACCGCGGCGATGGCGTCCTCGGTCTCGGTGACCGACGCCCCCGGGGTGGCCCGGCGCGCCGTGGAGAGGACCGTCCCGTCGGGCGCCACGACGCCACCGGCGACCTTGGTGCCGCCGATGTCGATGCCCAGTGCCGGCAGCCCGGCGGCCGCCGGGTCCCGGGGGGTCTGGCTCCCGGCCACTCAGGCGATCTCGACGCGCTGGACCGTCGGGGTCGTCCCGGCGGCCGGCGCCGGCTGCGCCGCGACGTCGGTCGCCTCCGCCGCGGCGCCGGCCTGCTCCGCCGCGGCGCCGGCCGGCGGGGTCTGCTCGCCGGCCGGGGCGGTCTCGCTGAAGGACCGCAGCGCGGCCGCCGCGGCACCGAGGACGTCGGCCAGCGCGGCGGTGACCTCCGGCCGCTCACCGCGCACCACGGCCGCCACCTGGCAGACCGGGCACCACCGGCAGTCGGCCGGGTGGCCGTCGTCACCCGCCCCGCGGGCGCCCTCGCGCAGCGTCTGGCCGAGGGTCTGCCCCAGCCCGGCCACCAGCCGGCGGGCCTGCTCGGCCCAGTCGGGTGCGTCGGTCATGTCGTGCTCCCCTCGGCGGCCAGCAGCGAGGCCGGCCACTGCTGCGGATCGGGTGTGAAGGTGACCTCGAGCCGTGCCCGCGCGGTGCCGGCGTCGGCGAGGGTGCCGGCGGTGACCAGGCAGCGGCGCAGCAGGGCGTCGAGCCGGATCGACCGGCGCGCTCCGGCCACGGTCACGACCAGGTCGTCCCCCCAGCGGGTCAGTTCCAGGCCCTCGCGCTCGGCGAAGGGCAGTGGCAGCACCAGCCGCCGTCCGCCGTCCACCCGCTCGGTCACCGGGGTCACCGGCTCGGCCGGCCCCGGGTCGTCGTCCTCGGCGAGCAGCGCGGCCAGCGCCGGAGGGCCCTGCGGCGCCTCCGCCGCCTCCTGGACCCGCCGCACCGGGGCCAGCTCGGCCAGTGCGGCGAGGACGGCGTCCTGCTCGGCGCCGCGCCGGCCCCACCACTCCCCCGCGCCACCGTCGGGCAGCACGCGGGCGAGGACGGCCGTGGGTCGCTGACCGTGCAGTGCCAGCGCGGTCACCGCCGACCGCAGCACGGGCAGCGCAGCGGGCCGCGGCGGAGCCACCAGGCGGACCTCGGTGGTGGCGGGGTCGGTGAGCGCCAGCCGGCCGACCAGCTCCTCGAGCACGGGCACGGCGTCGAGGGCGGCGTCCACCGGGCCGCGCCGGACCGCGCCGGACCGGACCGCGGCGGTGCGGACGGCGCCGAGCACCCGCAGCCGCGCGGGCAGGGCCTGGTCCAGCCACCAGCCCAGCACGTCGGGCAGCGCCACGAGCGCCGCACCCGAGGGCAGGGGCCCCGCGTCGACGACGACCGTGTCGGCCTCGGCACCGCGGACGGCCCGCCCCAGCCGGGCCAGCAGCGCGAGCTCCCCCGAGCCGGGCAGGGGCACCACCGAGCTGGGCGGGGGCAGCGTCACCCCGGGGACGGCGTCGCCCACCTGCTCGGCGACCGCCGACCAGAGGACCTCCAGTGCGCCGAGCGGCTCCACCTCGTCGACGGCGAGGCCCGGGACGGCGTCCGGGGCCACCGGCCGGGTGCCGGACCGGGTCAGCAGCAGGGTGCGCCGGCCCGAGCGGGCCGACCGCACGGCGGCCGCCGCGGCGAGGGTCGAGGTACCGGCCCCACCGGGCCCGGTGAGGAGCAGCGTCCGCACGGCCCGGTCAGCCCTCGACGCGCTTCTTGAGCTCCTTGAGAGCCGTGTCGAGGATGACCTTCTCCGCCTTGCGCTTGAACATGCCGAGCAGCGGCAGGTGGGTGTCGATGGTGATCCGGTAGGTGACCTCGGTGCGGCCCCCGCGCTCGTCGAGCGTGTAGGAGCCCTCCTGGCGCTTCTGCATCTGGCCGGTGACCAGGTGCCAGGACACCCGGCGGTCGTCGTCCCAGTCGTACTCGAGGACGTAGTCGTCCTTGACCATGCCGGCGTCGAGCACGAAGTGCACCTGCCGGGCGCGGCCGTCGGGGCCGGCCTCGACCACCTCGACCTGCTTGGCCGCCGCCACCCACTGCGGATAGGCCGGGAAGTCGGCGATGACCGCCATGACGTCCGACGCCGGGGCGTCGACGGTGATCGACTGGGTGGACTGGTCGGCCATGCGCAGCAGGCTAACCGGTCCCCGTGGTGTCGCCCGTTCGTGGCACGGGCGCCTGCTACTCATGGGTAGGTGCCAGCGGTTAGATTCGGGGCACGTCCGCGACCCGGACCGCAGGCGACGGTGCCGTGGCCGGGCGCGAGGAGAGGACCAGGCGTGCGCGAGTTCAGCGTCCCGGCGACGACCGAGGTGGGCCCCGACGAGGCCCTGCCCGACCTGCTCGCCACCAACGTGGCCCAGCACGGCGGAGAGGTCGGGCTCCGGGTCCGCCGCGAGGGCCGGTGGCAGGACGTCACGTGGAGCGAGTTCGCCGCCCAGGTCGCCGGCGTGGCCAAGGGCCTGGTCGCCTCCGGGGTGGGCGCCGGCGACCGCGTCGCGCTGCAGGCCAAGACGCGGTACGAGTGGACCGTCCTCGACTTCGCCATCTGGGCCGCCGGCGCCGTCGTCGTCCCGATCTACGAGACCTCCAGCCCCGACCAGGTCGCCTGGATCCTCGCCGACTCCGGCGCGCGGGCCGCGGTCGTGGAGCGTCCGGAGCACGCCGCGGCCGTCGAGTCCGTCCGCGACCAGGCGTCCGGGCTCGGGCCGGTGTGGGTCATCGACGACGACGCCCTCGGCACCCTGACCGCCGCCGGCGCCGGCGTCCCCGACGCCGAGCTCGCCGCCCGGCGCGCGACGCTGAGCTCGTCCAGCACCGCCACGATCATCTACACCAGCGGCACGACCGGCCGGCCCAAGGGCTGCGAGCTGACCCACGCGAACTTCCTGTTCGAGATCGGCAACGGCATGTCGCTGCTGGACAGGTTCCTCAACGCGCAGGGCTCGCTGCTGCTGTTCATCCCGCTGGCGCACGTGCTCGCCCGCGTGCTGGAGGTCGGGGCGGTCAAGACCCGCACGGTCATCGGCCACACCCCCGACGTGTCCCACCTCGTCGAGGACCTCGGCGCCTTCAAGCCGACCTTCGTCCTCGCCGTCCCGCGGGTGTTCGAGAAGGTCTACAACCAGGCCAAGGCCAAGGCGGAGGGCGACGGCAAGGGGAAGATCTTCGACCGCGCCGCCCAGGTCGCCATCGACTGGTCGCGGGCGCAGGACGCCGGCGGCCCGGGGCTGGTCCTGCGCGCCCAGCACGCCCTGTTCGACCGGCTCGTCTACGGCAAGCTGCGCGCCGCGCTCGGCGGCAACTGCCAGGGCGCCGTCTCCGGGGGCGCCCCGCTGGGCGAGCGGCTGGGCCACTTCTTCCGCGGCATCGGCGTCACCGTCTACGAGGGCTACGGGCTCACCGAGACCACCGCGGCCGCCGCGGTCAACCACGACGCCGCGTTCCGCATCGGCACCGTCGGGCGCCCGCTGCCCGGCGTCGACGCCGCGATCGCCGACGACGGCGAGATCCTCATCCGCGGCGGCATCGTGATGCGCGGCTACTGGCAGAACGAGCAGGCCACCGCCGAGGTGGTCGACGCCGACGGCTGGTTCCACACCGGCGACCTCGGCGACATCGACGGGGACGGCTTCATCCGGATCACCGGGCGCAAGAAGGAGATCCTGGTGACCGCGGGCGGCAAGAACGTCGCCCCGGCGGTGCTCGAGGACCGGCTGCGCGCCCACAGGCTGATCAGCCAGTGCATCGTCGTCGGTGACCAGCGGCCCTTCATCGGCGCGCTGGTCACCCTCGACGAGGAGGCCCTGCCCGCCTGGCTGGAGTCCAAGGGGAAGCCGGCCGGCACCCCGGTGGCGGCGCTGACCGAGGACCCCGACGTCCTCGCCGAGATCGAGGCCGCCGTCACCGAGGCCAACAAGGCGGTGTCCAAGGCGGAGTCGATCAAGAAGTTCCGGGTGCTCGCCACCGACTTCACCGAGGGCAACGGGCTGCTGACCCCCAGCCTCAAGCTGAAGCGGGCCGCGGTCATGAAGGAGTTCGACAGCGAGGTCGAGGCGCTCTACAGCAGGTGAGTCGCCCTGAGCCCCGTCCCGCCGCGCGCGGGGCGGGGCTCAGGGCCGTCCGGGGTCCAGGAGGCCGGCGAAGGTCTCGGCGATCGTCGACCACGACCACCGCTCCTCCACCCACGCGCGGCCGGCCGCGCCCATCCGGCGGGCGCGGGCGGGGTCGTCGAGCAGGCCGGTGATCGTGGTCGCCACGGCCTCGGGTGAGCGCGGGTCGGCGACCACGTGACCGGTCACGCCCTCGCGCACGGTCTCCGGCGCGCCCCCGGACGTGCCGGCCACGACCGGCCGGCCGCAGGCGGCCGCCTCGAGGTAGACCATGCCCAGCCCCTCGACGTCCAGGCCGCGGCGACGGGTCCGGCAGGGCATGGCGAACACGTCGCCGGCGGCGTAGTGCTCGGGCAGCCGGTCCGGCGGCACCGCCCCGGTGAGGACGACGGACCCCGCCAGGCCCCGCCCGGCGACGGCGCGGCGCAGCGACGCCTCGAGGGGGCCGCCGCCGACCAGGAGCAGCCGGGCGTCGGGGTGCCGCTCCAGGACCCGCGGCCAGCCGGCGACCAGGACGTCCTGCCCCTTGCGGGCGACCAGCCGGGACACGCAGACGACCACCGGCGCCTCCCCCAGCGCGTACCGCTCCCGGACCGCGGCTCCGTCGGCCCCGGGGGTGAACCGGTCGACGTCCACCCCGGGCGAGAGCTGGGCCATGGGGGTCACCCGCCCCAGCGCCGGGGCCAGCCGGTCGTGCGTGTACTCGCTGATGTAGGTGAGCACGTCGAGGTCGCCGGCGATCCGCCGCATCAGCTGCCGCGCGCCGGGCAGGGCCACCCAGCCGGTCTCGTGGCCGTGCGTGGCCCCGACCAGGTGCCGGACGCCGGCGGCCCGCAGCGCGGGGGCGAGCAGCCCGAGCGGCGCCGCGGCGCCGAAGAACGCCGTGTCGCAGCCGTACCGCCGGGCCAGGTCGACGGCGGCCCGGGCGGTGGCCGGCGTCGGCAGCAGCATGCCGGTCGGCCGGCGGACCACCGGGTAGGGCAGCGTCGCGTCGTACTCCTCCCAGCCCGGCGACCGGGAGGCCAGCACGACGAGGGAGTCCGGGGGCCGGCGGGCCAGCAGCGCCGCGACGAAGGTCTGGATGCCGCCCTGCCGCGGCGGGAAGTCGTTGGTGACGACGAGCGTCCTCACCCGGCCTCCTGGAGCCGCTGCCAGTCCTCGGCGAACGCGACCCGCTGGGGCCCGGTGGGGTGCGAGCCGAAGAACCACTGCCAGGCAGCGGGCGGGTCGGGGTCGGAGAGGTTGGCCGCGGCCAACCGGTTCTGCATGGCGACGAACGCCTCGGCGTCGCCGGTCAGGTCGAGCGCGTGCAGGTCCGCGCGCGCCTCGATGTGCCGGCTGACCAGGTTCTGCACCGGCGTGGACACGAGCGTGCCGAGGGCCACGAGCAGCAGGGCCAGCGGGACCACCCGCGGGTCGCCGGCGCCGTCGATCCCCGCGCGGCGGAGCAGCGGGGTCCACGACAGCAGCCAGCCCAGCGCCGCCACCGAGGCGGCCGCGCCGAGCGCACCCATGAGCGTGCCGGTGAGGACGTCGTCGGTGCTCACGTGGCCGAGCTCGTGGGCCACGATCGACTCGATCTCGGCGTCGGGGAGCCGGCCGAGGACCGTGTCGTACACGACGATCCGCCGGGTCGACCCGAAGCCGGAGACGTAGGCGTTGAGCGCCGTGGTCCGGCGGGAGGCGTCCGCGACCAGGACGTCCTCGACCGGGGTGCCGTTCTCCTCGGCGAGCTCCAGCAGGTCGGTGCGCAGCTGCCCGGCCGGCAGCGGGTCGAACCGGTTGAACGCCGGCTCGATGAGGACCGGGTAGAGGAAGGACCCGACGACGACGAACCCGGCCGCCACTCCCGCCGCCCAGGCCCACCAGGTGCGCGGCGCGCGGCGGGCCAGCCACACCAGCGCGAGCAGGACCACCGCGGTGACCGCGGCGTCGATCGCGGCGGAGAGCGCGACGTCCCGCGCCCACAGCCCCCAGCTCCGCGTGGACAGCCCGTACCGGTGCCGGACCGTCTCGCCGTAGGCCGCCGGCGCGAGGGTGACCAGCCGCCCGAGCAGCACGAGCGCGGCCGTGCCCAGCAGCACCTGCCAGGCCCAGCCGCCGCCGAGCGGCCGCGCGACCGCCCGCACCAGCCGGCGACCCAGCGGGGTGAGCGCGAGGACCGCGGAGGTCGCCAGGCCCAGCCCCAGCGACACCAGGGACGCCGGCCGCAGTGCCGCCGCGAATGAGTCCGCCCGCTCGGCGATCCCCGGCGGCAGGCCGGCCCCGGGGCGGACCGGCGTGCGGCCCCCGGGCGGGTCGGGCAGCAGCGTCCACGGCGTGCGGACGGCGATGACGAGGACGAGCGCCGTCCCCAGGACCACCGCGACCAGCAACGCGGCCCGGCGGGCGCTCACCCGCCCGATCCTAGAAGGGCCCCCAGAAGGACCCCGAGAAGGACCCCGTCCTCCTCCGGCTCAGGACGCACGGGACAGAGGTCGGGCCGGTGACCCCCCGTGGAGGTCACCGGCCCGGCGCGCCCCCGCCGCGAGCGGTGACGGGGTGGCGCCCGATCAGGCGATGCGGCGCATGGCGGTGATGCCGCCCATCGAGTCGACGCTGACCACCTTGACCGGCTGGCCCGACGTCGAGGCGTGGACCATCTGGCCGTTGCCGATGTACATCGCCACGTGGCTGACCGGGCTGTAGTAGAAGATCAGGTCGCCCGGCTGAAGCTCGGCGCGGGAGACCGCGGCGCCCATCGTCGACTGGATGCGGCTGGAGTGCGGGAGGCTGATCCCTGCCGCGGCGTACGCGTACTGGGTCAGGCCGGAGCAGTCGAAGGAGTTCGGCCCGCCGGCACCCCAGACGTAGGGGTCCCCGACCTGGGCGAGCGCGGTGTCGACGGCGGCCTGGGCCGCACCGCTGCTGGCGGGGGCCGGCGCGGCGGCGGCCACGGCCTGGCCGGCGTGCGCCGTGACGACCTCCTGCTGCTGCGGGGCCGACAGCGCGGCGTACTGCGCCTGGTAGTCGGCGATGTCGGCCTCGAGCTGCTCCTGCCGCGCGGTGACGTCGTCGAGGGTGGCCTGCGCCTGGGCCGCGGCGGCGTCGGCGTCCTGCTGGGCCTGCTCGGCGGCACCCGCGCTCCGGGCGACCTCGGCGAGCACCTCGTTGGTGTGGCCGGCGATCGCCTCGAGCATGGCCAGCTGGGACACGAAGTCCTCGGGCGAGTCGCTGGTCATCAGCAGGTCCAGCTCGGGCATCCCGTCACCAGCGGTGAAGGCGGTGCGGGCGACCTGACGGATCTGGCCGTCGAGGGCGTCGAGCTGCTGCCGGGCCGCGGCGGCGGCCTGGTGCGCGGCCTCCGCGGCGGCCTGTTGCTGGGCGAGGGTCTCGCGGGCCTCGTTGGCCTGCTCGGTGACGACCTCGAGGTCGTGACCGGCCCGCGCGACGAGCTGCGCGGCCTGCGCCGCGCTGGTGGCCTGCTCCGGGTCCGCGGCAGCGGTCCCCGGCAGCAGCGTCAGGGAGAGCGTCGCGACGGCGCCCACGACGATCCCCCGGCCGAGGCGGCGGGGCAGGGTCGGGCGGCGGAACGCCAGCGGGAGGTCGGAGTCGATCTGGTCGAGCGCATGCCCCAGGGCAGGGCGGGGGGTCGCCACGGTCGGCGGCTCTCCGTTTCTTCCTCAGCGACCGCCTACCGAGTTAGCTGACGGGTTCGGGCTGGGAAGACGTGCCCTATCTCTGCGCCCCGGCGAGCCGGCGCGTGTGCCCCGGCGGACCGGCGCACGCGAGAACTCACCCCAGTGCTGCGGTGGGTCCCCGGTTCCCCCTCCGTGCCGCACGGGCACGTCGGGCGATTCGGCGGTGCCCGGCCGAGGCCACCTCTCTGCGGGTGACGACCACCCGGTCGGACCGGCTCACCGTACGGGCGTGATGAAGTTGTGACAAATGGGGCCTGCGGGGACTGTGGTGACATCCACAGGGCGGCGGAGCGACACACCGCCGGTCGGCGTCACCCGCGGCGCGTCGGCCGGGGCGCCCCGGCCCCGCAGGGGACCGGGTCACCCCGTGCGCCGCCGGCCTCGTGCGGCCCCGCCGTCCCGCGCACCCGGCTGACCCTGGTGCCGCAGCGGCGGCACCAGGCCGCCCTCGGCGAGCGCCCGGACGGCACGGCGCTCGACCTCGTCGAACTCCACGACCACGCCCGGGCCCGGGACGACGGCGTCCTCGGCCACGCCGGCCTCGCGCCGGCCGGTCATCGGCACCACGGTCGGGTCCTCGCCCCGCCAGCCCGGCGGCGCCCCCAGCAGCACGGTGACGACGCAGTCGGCGCAGCCGGTGCCGCGCACGGTGCAGGTGTCGCAGTCGATCAACATGGCCCACTCCTCAGCTGGCCGACCCCGGTCGCGGAGGCCCTCCATGGCCCCGGTCGGTCCGGCTCGCACGCTAGGGACCGGCACCGACAGTTCGGCGCGAGCGCGCCCCGGCGGGACGGGTCCCGGCGCGCACGGCCCCGGACGCGGCCGGAACGCCCTCGGGAGGCCCCGCGCCGTGGCGCCCGCCACCCGAGCCGCTGCGGACCCGCCGGCACCGGCCGCCCTCCGGCGCGCGTCCCCGGGACTGTCACTGGGCCGACCTACCGTCCGCCCGTGCCCTCCTCCCTTCCCCGGCAGGTGCCGCTCTCCCCCGCCCACCTCGCCGGGACGGCCGCGCGAGCCGCGGGCACGCTCCCCCGCTACGAGCAGGCCACCATCGACGAGCTGGGCACCCCACTGGCGGAGGTCACCTTCGTCGTCGTCGACCTGGAGACCACCGGGGGTTCCCCCAAGGACAGCGCGATCACCGAGATCGGAGCGGTCAAGGTCCGCGGTGGGCAGGTCCTCGGCGAGTTCCAGACCCTGGTGGACCCCGGCTGCGAGATCCCGCCCTACATCAGCGTGCTGACCGGCATCACGACGACGATGGTCGCGGCCGCACCCCGGATCGGCGCGGTCCTGCCCAGCTTCCTGGAGTTCGCCCGGGGCGCGGTCCTCGTCGCCCACAACGCCCCCTTCGACCTGGGCTTCCTCAAGGCGGCGTGCGCGGAGAACGCCATCCCGTGGCCGGCGGCCGCCTCGGTCGACACCGCCGTCCTGGCCCGCCGGCTGCTGACCCGCGACGAGGTCCCCAACTGCAAGCTGGCCACCCTCGCGCCGTACTTCCGCACCCGGACCGAGCCGTGCCACCGCGCCCTGGCCGACGCCCGCGCCACGGTCGACGTGCTGCACGGCCTCTTCGAGCGGCTGGGCCCCCTGGGGATCACCACCCTGGAGGAGCTCTCCACCCTCAGCCGGCAGGTCGACCCGGAACGGCTCCGCAAGCGGCACCTGGCCGACGGCGTCCCCTCCGGTCCGGGCGTCTACGTGTTCCGGGGGCCGCGGGACGAGCCGCTCTACGTGGGGACGTCGAACGACCTCCGCAGCCGGGTGCGCACCTACTTCACCGCCGCCGAGCAACGCAGCCGGATCACCGAGATGGTGGCGCTGGCGCAGCGGGTCGACGCGATCCCCTGCGCGCACGACCTCGAGGCCGCCGTCCGCGAGCTGCGGCTCATCGCCGAGCACAAACCGCGCTACAACCGCCGCTCCCGGTTCCCCGAGCGGGCGCTGTGGGTGCGGCTCACCGAGGAGCCCTTCCCCCGCCTGTCGGTGGTGCGCCGGGTGCGGCCCGGCACCGGGGTGTTCCTCGGGCCCTTCCCCGACCGGCGGGCCGCCGACGCCGCCGTCGCCGCCATCCACGAGTCCCTGCCGCTGCGCCAGTGCACCGGCCGGCTGTCGGTGAAGGTGCTCGGCACCGCCTGCGCCCTGGCCGGGATGGGGCGCTGCGGCGCGCCGTGCACCGGCGCACAGTCGGTCGAGGAGTACGCCGCGATCGCCGGGGTGCTGCGGGCCGCGGTCGCGGCCGACCCCCAGGCCCTGCTGGCGCCGCTGCTGGCCCGCGTCGACCGGCTGGCCGCCCAGGAGCGCTACGAGGACGCGGCGGTGCTGCGGGACCGCGTGGCCGTCCTCGTCCGGGCGGTGCGCCGCCGGCAGCGGCTGGCGTCCCTGGCCGCCGTACCCGAGATGGTCCTCGCCCGGCCGGCGTTCGAGGGCGGCTGGCAGCTGTCCGTCGTCCGCCGTGGCCGCCTGGTGGCCGCGGGCTGCGCGCCCCGCGGCGCCTCCGTACGGGCCACCCTGGCCGGGCTGCTGGCCACGGCGGAGACGCCCCTGGGCCCGGAGGACGAGCTGGCCGCCTCGGTCGACGAGACCGAACTGGTGCTGCGCTGGATGGAGAAGCCGGGCACCCGGCTGGTCCAGGTGACCGGGACCCTCGCCTGCGCCGCCCCCGGCACCGGGAGCTACACCACCTTCCTCGACCGCGTCGAGGCCGGCCGCGCCGACCGCGACCCCTTCGCCGACAGCCGCTCCCTGAGCACCCGCGCCCGCCCCGACCGGGTCTCCCCCGCTCCGCGCGGCTCCGTCGGCGGGTCGACACCCCGGCTAGCATCCCCGGCGTGATCACCGCCATCGTCATGATCGACGCGGCCACCGACTCCATCCCCGAGGTGGCCGAGGCCGTCGCCGACCTCGACGGCGTGAGCGAGGTCTACTCCGTCGCGGGGGACGTCGACCTCATCGCCGTGGTGAGGGTCCGCGAGTTCGAGCAGGTCGCCGACGTCGTGGCCGGCCGGATCAACAAGGTCCCCGGCGTGCTCGAGACCGACACCCACATCGCGTTCCGCGCCTACTCCCGGCACGACCTCGAGGCGGCCTTCGCGATCGGCTTCGACACCGCCGACTGAAGGAGGAACCCCTGCCCCCGCCGCTCGCACGCTCGCGGCCGGGACCCTGCAGGGGGCCTACGGGGCCTGTGCGCGGAGCGACCGGCTGACGGTCACCCACCGCTCCAACTGGACCTGCGCGCGCCCGTCGTCGATCGCCGCGGCGGCCCGCTCCAGCCCACCGGCGAGGACGTCGTGCAGCCGCCCCGTCCGCTCGTCGAACGCGGCCAGCGCGGCGGCGGCGTTGAGGAGCACGGCGTCGCGGACCGGCCCCCGCTCCCCTGCCACCACCCGCCGGAAGACGTCGGCGTTGAAGGCCGGGTCGCCGCCGCGCAGGGCGCCGGGCGGCGGGACCTCGATCCCCAGGGCGGTCGGGTCGAGCCGGTCGGGCTCCACCTCGCCGTCGCGGACGACCCACACCGACGAGGTCGTGGTGGTCGTGAGCTCGTCGAGGCCGTCGTCCCCGCGGAACACCAGGCCGCGCATGCCCCGCCCGGCGAGGACGGCGGCCAGCACCGGCGCCATGCGGGCGTCGGCACAGCCGATGGCGGCCGCCACCGGGCGCGCTGGGTTGGCCAGCGGGCCCAGGAAGTTGAAGACCGTCCCGACGCCCATCTCCCGCCGCGGGACGGCGGTGTGCCGGAAACCGGGGTGGAAGACCGGGGCGAAGAAGAAGCCGATCCCGGCCTCCCGCACACAGGCGGCGACCGCCGCGGCCGGGAGGTCGATGACGACCCCGAGCGCCTCGAGGACGTCCGCGGCCCCGGAGGACGACGACGCGGCCCGGTTGCCGTGCTTGGCGACCGGCGCTCCGGCCGCCGCGGCGACGACCGCGGCCATCGACGAGATGTTGACCGTGTGCGCCCCGTCCCCGCCGGTGCCCACGATGTCGACGCAGGCCAGCGGCAGGTCCACCGGCGTGGCCCGCTCCAGCATGGTGGCCGACAGGCCGGAGACCTCCTCCGGCGACTCCCCCTTGGCGCGCAGCGCGACGGCGAAGGCGGCGATCTGGGCCGGCGTGGCCTCCCCCGCCATCACCTCCCGCATGGCCCACGCCGCCTCGTCGCTGGAGAGGTCCTCGCGGGCCAGCAGCCGGGTGAGCAGCGCGGGCCAGGTGGGCGTGCGGGCGGTCACCGGCGCGTGGCCGGGCGGCGTCCCACCCGGTCCCGCAGCAGGTCGGCGACGACGGCGGGGGCGGTCAGCGGGTCGATCGGGAACGGCAGCGTCGCGTCCGCCAGGGACCAGTGCGCCAGCCAGCGGTCGGGCTGCCGGGCGATGAGCACGCACACCGCGGGCCGGTCGGCCACCTCGACGGTCAGCTGCCGGCTGAGCGCCAGCCCGCCGGTCGGCTGCGCCTCGCCGTCGAGGATGCACAGGTCGATGCCGCCGCCGTCCACGGCCTCGACGACCTCCTCGCCCGTGGCGCACTCCACCCACGTCACAGGGCCGACGTCGGCCGCCGGGCGGCGCCCCACCGCGGTGCGGACGGCGGCCCGGACCTCGGGCCGGGAGCTGTACACCAGGACGGTTGCCGCTGCGTCACTCACGGCCGCAGCCTAGTGGCAGGGACCCCCGCGCCCGGGGACCGTGCACACGCAGGTATCGGGGAGGTCACGGTGGCCGCCACACCCAGCACCCGCGGTCGTGGGCTGGCCGGAGCCGATGCCATGATGAGCCCGTGACAACGGCTCCCGTGGCGAGCGGCACCTTCGACACCTCCCGGGTGCACTCCCTGACCCGACCGAACATGGTCAGCGTCGGCACGATCATCTGGCTCTCGAGCGAGCTGATGTTCTTCGCCGGGCTGTTCGCCATGTACTTCACCGCGCGCGCCCGGGCCACCGACGGGTGGCCACCGGAGCCGACCGAGCTGAACCTGCCCTACGCGCTGGTCTTCACGATCATCCTGGTGGCGTCCTCGGTGACCTGCCAGCTCGGCGTCTTCGCGGCGGAGAACGGCAACGTGTACGGCCTCCGGCGCTGGTTCACGATCACCTTCGTGATGGGCCTGGTGTTCGTGCTCGGCCAGGCCAACGAGTACCGGGTGCTCGTCATGGACCACGACACGACGATCTCCAGCTCCACGTACGGGTCGGTCTTCTACCTGACGACCGGGTTCCACGCGCTGCACGTCATCGGGGGCCTCGTCGCCTTCGTCTACATGCTCATCCGGTCCACCATGGGCCGGTTCACGCCGGCACAGGCGACCTCGGCCATCGTGGTCTCCTACTACTGGCACTTCGTCGACGTCGTGTGGGTCGGGCTCTTCGCCACGATCTACCTGATCCGCTAGGGAACCGGTGTCCTCCACGAACCCGCAGTCCGACGCCCAGCCCGACGCCGAGTCGCCCCGCGGCCGCGCCCGCTGGTCCCGCCGCTCCGCTGACGGCACGCCCGCCGCGGCGGCCCGCGCCCGCCGCCGGTCCAAGCACCGCCGCCGCGTGGCCAACGTGGCCGGCCTCATGGCCGCCCTCGTGCTGACCGGCGCCCTGTACTCGGCGCTGTCGCCGGCGTACGCCACCGACGAGGGCACCGCCGGTGAGTCCTCGGCCGAGGCCGCCGGCCGCGAGCTCTACGAACGCAGCTGCATCACCTGCCACGGCGAGAACCTCGAGGGTGTCCCGAACCGGGGGCCCTCGCTCATCGGCGTCGGCGAGGCGGCCGTCTACTTCCAGGTGCACACCGGCCGCATGCCCCTCGTCCGGCAGGAGGCCCAGGCACCTGACAAGCCCGCCATCTTCTCGGAGGAGGAGATCGACCAGCTGATGGCCTACGTGCAGGCCAACGGCGGCGGGCCGACGCTGCCCTCCGGGGACCTGCGCGACGGCGACCTGGCGCAGGGCGGTGAGCTCTTCCGGCTCAACTGCTCGTCCTGCCACAACTTCGTCGGCGAGGGCGGCGCCCTCTCCTCCGGCAAGCGGGCGCCGAGCCTGAACGACACCACCGACATGGAGATCTACACCGCGATGCTCTCCGGGCCGGAGAACATGCCGATCTTCGGGGACAACCAGCTCACCCCGGAGGAGAAGCGGGCGATCATCAACTACGTCCAGACCATCAAGGCCCAGGCCGACCCGGGCGGCGCCGGCATCGGCCGCCTCGGCCCGGCGGCCGAGGGACTGGTCATCTGGACCGTGGGCATCAGCATCCTGCTCTTCGGGATCTTCTGGATGGGGAGCAAGGCGTGAGCGGCCCCGCGAGATCCGCAGCGAAGACCGCCCAGCGAGCGCTGACCACGGCCGTCAGCGAGGAGGAAGCGTGACCACGCGCGAGACCCGCCCCGGTTCGGCCGGCGGCGCGGACGCTCCCGGCCCGCACGTCGGCGGCCCGGACGAGCTCTACACCCCCGAGCAGCTCGCGGCGATGCCGCGGGAGGAGCTCGACCGCCTCGGCGCCAGCTACGACCACGTCGAGATCCTCCACGTCGACCCGGGCCCCGAGCCGGGCTCGCCCCTGGAGCGTCGCGCGGTCCGCCAGGTGGGCCTCACCTTCGCCCTGGCCGGCGTGGCCGCCCTCCTGTTCGTGGTCGTCTACGTCGGTTCCGGGTGGTTCCTCCCGGACTGGCACTGGGACATCACCGAGCGCGGCTGGAGCGCCCTGTTCACCCCGCTGCTGGGTGCCCTGATGGGGCTCTCCCTGGCGCTGGTCGGCGTCGGCCTCGTCCTCTACACCAAGAAGCTGCTGCCGCACGAGACAGCGGTGCAGGACAAGCACGACGGTTCCCACTTCGACCGGGTCACCACCGGGGCGACCCTCGTCGGCGGTCTGCACAACAGCGGCCTCGCCCGGCGCAAGCTGATCAGCCGCTCGCTCCTGTTCATGGGCGGCGGCCTGGGTCTGATGCTGCTCATGCCGCTGGGCGGTCTGATCAAGAACCCGAACACGGGCGACCCGCTGGGGAAGACCAGCTGGGCGCGCGGCGTCCGCCTGGTCCGTGACGACGGCACCCCCATCCGACCCGGCGACCAGCAGCCCGGCTCGATGGAGACCGTCTTCCCGGCCGTTCCGGGCGGGAACCGCGAGTCCGACGCCGCGACGATGCTCTTCCGGCTCCGCCCGGAGCAGGTGGCCGTCGACCGGCCCCGCCGCGGTCAGGACGACTTCGGCTACGGCGACTACGTCGCCTACTCCAAGATCTGCACCCACGCCGGCTGCCCGGTGTCCCTGTACGAGCAGGAGACCAGCCGGATCCTCTGCCCCTGTCACCAGTCGCAATTCGACATCACGCAGGGCGCCAAGCCGATCTTCGGCCCGGCGACCCGGCCGCTCCCCCAGCTGCCGATCACGGTCGACGAGGAGGGCTTCTTCGTGGCACGCAGTGACTACATTGAGGCTGTAGGCCCCACCTACTGGAACCGGGAGCGCATCTGATGGCTCGCACCGCCACCGCGCCGGGTGTCCCCACCTCGCGGCTCGGCAAGGCTGCCGTCGAGTTCGACGACCGCCTCATCGTCGCCGGTCCGCTCCGCCGGACCCTCAACAAGGTCTTCCCGGACCACTGGTCGTTCCTGCTCGGGGAGATCGCGCTCTACGCGTTCGTCATCCTGCTGCTCACGGGCACGTACCTGACCTTCTTCTTCGACGCCTCCATGCGCGAGGTCGTCTACGAGGGCAGCTACGCACCGCTGCGCGGCGTGGAGATGTCGGCGGCCTACGAGTCCACCCTGGGCCTGTCCTTCGACGTCCGCGGCGGGCTCTTCATCCGCCAGGTGCACCACTGGGCGGCCCTGCTGTTCGTCGCCGCGATCGTCGTGCACCTGCTGCGCATCTTCTTCACCGGCGCCTTCCGCCGGCCGCGGGAGACCAACTGGCTGATCGGCGTCGTGCTGCTGATCCTGGCCATCGGCGAGGGCTTCGCCGGCTACTCGATCCCCGACGACCTGCTCTCGGGCACCGGCCTGCGGATCATGTCGGCGATCATCCTGTCGATCCCCGTCGTCGGCACCTGGGTGCACTGGGCGGTCTTCAACGGCGACTACGTCGGCGAGTTCATCGTCGGGCGGCTCTACATCGCCCACGTGCTGCTCATCCCGGCGATCATGCTCGCCCTCATCGCCGTCCACCTGCTGATCCTGGTCAAGCAGAAGCACACCCAGTTCCCCGGCCCCGGGCGGACCGAGCACAACGTCGTCGGCAACCGGCTCTTCCCGACCTTCGCGGGCAAGGCGACCGGCCTGTTCTTCATCGTGTTCGGCGTCTGCGCCGCCCTCGGTGGGCTGGTGCAGATCAACCCGGTCTGGCTGTGGGGCCCGTACAACCCGGCCCAGGTCTCCGCGGCGTCCCAGCCCGACTGGTACGTCATGTTCCTGGACGGGACGTCGCGTCTGTTCCCGGCCTGGGACCTCAACCTCCCTGGGGACTACACGATCCCGGCGCTGTTCTGGCCCACGGTCGTCGTCGCGGGGATCATCTTCACGGTCCTGGCGCTCTACCCGATGATCGAGCGCAAGCTCACCGGCGACACCGCGTCGCACCACCTGCTGCAGCGCCCTCGCGACGTGCCTGTGCGGACGGCGCTGGGCGTCATGGCCATCACGTTCTACGTGGTGCTGCTGCTCTCGGGTGGCAACGACGTCATCGCCGAGAAGTTCGACATCAGCCTGAACGCGATGACCTGGGCCGGCCGCATCGGCGTGATCATCCTCCCGCCGATCGCCTACGTGCTCACCTACCGGATCTGCCTCGGCCTCGAGAAGCACGACCGCGAGGTGCTCGAGCACGGCATCGAGACCGGCGTCATCCGGCGGCTGCCGCACGGTGAGTTCATCGAGGTGCACCAGCCCCTCGGGCCGGTGGACGAGCACGGCCACGGCACCCTCGCCTACGGCGGCGCGCCGGTGCCGAAGCGGATGAACCAGGTCGGTGGCGCCCGCCGGGCCATCCGCGGGTTCTTCCGGCCCATCGAGGAGCCGGCACGGGTCGAGCTCGAGCAGCGGCAGGAGGAGCACGGCCAGGCCGCCGGTCAGGCCAGCCGCGAGCTCACCACCTCCGGCCGTCCCTCCGAGGGTGGCCGGCCGCAGGAGCCGCGCGACTGACCGCACCGCGCCTCACCGGAGGGCCCCGACGGATCCGTCCGTCGGGGCCCTCCGCGCTTCCTGGTGCACCGCGAGGGGCGGCCGAGCCGCCGACGCCGGTCAGCGGTCGCCCACGGGCGTGGAACCACCGGCTCCGCGTCGCCGAGCGCGGGACCCACGACGTCGCCCACGCGGACGACGGAGCCCGCAGCACCAGGCTGCGCGCGGGGCCGGCGACCGCCGGCGACCGCGGCCGTCCGATGTCGCCCACGGGCGCCACACCGCGCGGCTCGGCCGACGGGTGACCCAGGCCCGGCCCTGCGCGGGCAGGACGGCGGCTGCCGCCCCCTCAGCGCCCCTGTGGGCGGCCCCGACCGCCCAGCGGGACCTTGGGGGACACCCGCGCCGGCACCCCACGCCTGCGGACCGACCGGGACGCCGGTGGCCCGCCCCGGTCACACCGACCACCCGCGCCGCGCAGGACGTGGCACGCGCCGTGCCCTCGAGGGTGTGCCTCGGATGGGTGCCGGCGGCCGGCCCGGTCACCCGGCGGCGGGGCTGCCGGGCGATCCCCTCCCTCCCGTGAGACGTCACCGCCGACCGCCGCAGCCCCGAGGACGTCGCGGATCACGTTCGCGTGCACCGCACCGCCGCACCCTGCGGCCCGCGACGCCGCGGCGACCCGCCGGACCCGCACCACGACGAGGGCCCCTCCCCGCCGGAGCGGGGAGGGGCCCTCGTGGACGAGCGGCAGGCGCGTCAGCTGTGCGCGTTCTGCCCCACGTAGTACTCGAACAGCAGCCCGCCGATGGTGATCAGCAGCGCCGCGGCGGCCAGGATGATCAGCCACGGGTAGAAGAACGCGAGCGCCACACCCATCAGACCCGCCGACAGGGCGATGCCGAACGGCCAGTAGCTGGCCGGGCTGAAGAAGCCCAGCTCGCCAGCGCCGTCAGCGATGTCGGCGTCCTTGCGGTCCTCGGGTCGCGCGTCGATGCGGCGCGACACGAACCAGAAGAAGCCGCCGATGAGGAAGGTCAGGCCGCCGGAGAGGACGAGCGCCGTGGTACCGATCGGCTCCCGGGACCACACCCCGTAGACGATCGCCATCGCGATGCAGAACACCCCGATGATGTTGAAGATGAGCGCTTCGACCTTCACGGCCGTCCCTCCTGCTGCGTGGTGGAACCCGGGCGGAGACGCCGGTCAGCCATCGGCCCGCTGCGCGTCGTCGACGAGGTCCCAGGGCGACGTGGTCTGGGCCTCACCGGGCACGCCGATGCTCTCCAGCGCGTCGAAGGTGCTCAGCCCCGACTCCCGGGCCGCCAGGTAGGCGTCGTAGTCCTCCGGCGAGACGGCCCGCACCTCGAAGTTCATGTAGGCGTGGTAGGTGCCGCACAGCTCGGCACAGCGCCCGACGAAGGCGCCCTCCTCGCGGATGGTCACCTCGAAGACGTTGTCGCGGCCGTTCTCGTTGCCCGGGATGACGTCGAGCTTGAAGAGGAACTCCGGCACCCAGAAGGAGTGGATGACGTCGGCCGAGGCGACCTCGAACCGGACGGTCTGGTCGGTGGGCAGGACGAGGATCGGGATCTCCTCGCTGTTGCCGACCGTGTTGACCGGCTCGCCGTCCTGCCCGGTGGTCTCGGGGTAGACGAACTGCCAGTTCCACTTGAACGCGTTGACCGCGACCGTCACGTCGGGGTCCTCGCTGCGCTCCATCACCTTGTTCTGCGTCACCACGGTGAAGAAGAACAGCCCGGCGATGATGAGGAACGGGATGATCGTGTAGACGATCTCCAGCGGCAGGTTGTACGCCGTCTGCTTGGGCAGCTCGTCGCCGCGCTTCCGGTGGCGGACGACCGACCAGAGGATCAGGGCCCACACGCCGATGCCGACGAGCAGCGCCGCGATGACCGACCAGATCCACAGGTCCCGCATGGCGAAGGCCTCGTCGGTGACCCCGTCGGGCCACCCCCAGCGCCAGAACTCGTTGTTGGGCGTGCACCCGGTGAGGGTGACCACCCCCAGGAGACCGAGCGCGGCGCCCCGCGCGAGCCTGCTGCCTCGAGCCACTGCTCGCTGCCTCCTCGTCCCCCGCCCGGACAACCCGGACGGTCTTCCCCGGCGCGCCGTCCACCGGTAGGCGGTGAACGACCTCTGTGCCGACCACAGTCTGCGGCGAGACTAGCCGACCCCGCATGGCGGCCGACCACCGGAGACGGCGTCCCGGCGGGTCGCGCCGCGCCGCGGCCCGACGGCGGCACTGCCGGCTCGTCCGCGCACGGTGGGCACGCCGGTGAGACCCCTCACCGGCGACCCCGTGCGGAGCGTCGCGGCGGTTACAGTCGAGGCCGTGTGGACCCGGCTGCTGACCCCGATGTGGGTGGTGCTGCACCTGGTGGTGGCCGCCCTGTTCGTGGCCACCTTCTTCCTCGGCTACTGGCAGCTGACCAAGGCCGAGGCCGGCGGCGGAGCGGTGAACTGGAGCTACGCCCTGCAGTGGCCGCTGTACGGGTGCATGGGCCTGTTCTTCTACATCCGCATGGTCCGTGACGAGCTGCGGCGCGACCCCGACGAGGACGAGCCGGGCAACTCCCTGGTCCTCTACCAGCGGCCCCGCATCGACACCACCGGAGACCCCGAGCTGGCGGCCTACAACGCCTACCTGGCCGAGCTGAACGAGAAGGCCCTCGGCCGGCGGAGCAGCAATGGGCGTTGAGCCCGACGTCGCGTCGTCCCCGCGCGGCCGCGGCCTGCCCCGCACCCTCGCCCGCCGGGTCGGTCAGGGGGTGCCCGCGGCCCTGACCCGGTACCGGGTGATGGCGTGGGTCGTCGGGGTGCTGCTCATCGCGCTCATCCTGGTGGCGGTGCCGCTGAAGTACCTCGGCGGCACGGACACACCGGTCGCCGTCATCGGCACCCTGCACGGCTGGCTCTACGCCATCTTCTTCCTCACCGCCTGCGACCTCGCGCTGCGTGCGTGGTGGACGCTCAAGGGGACGGTCCTCGTGCTGCTGGCGGGGACCATCCCGATCGTGTCCTTCGTCGCCGAGCGGATCGCCACCCGCAAGACCCGCGCCGGCGAGCGCGTCTGACCCCGTCCCGGCCCCTCGGCCGGGACTCGAGCCGACCCCCCGGAGACCTGCGCCTCATGTGCGGCCTGCTGGCCTACCTGTCCACCGACGCCGACCGGGTCGGCGACTCCCACGTCTCGGGCGTCCAGGACGCCCTGCACTGCCTGCACCACCGCGGTCCCGACGACACCGCGGTGTGGTCGGACTCCCGCGTGGTGCTCGGCTTCAACCGCCTGTCGATCATCGACCTCGAGGGCAGCCCGCAGCCGCTCCCCTACGCCGGCGACCGCTACCGCATCCTGTTCAACGGCGAGATCTACAACTACCTGGAACTCCGCGAGGAGCTCGCCGCCGCGGGCGCAGAGCTGACCACGCACGGCGACACCGAGACGATCGTCGCCGGCTACCACCTGTGGGGGCAGGACGTCGTCCGCCGGCTGCGCGGCATGTTCTCGTTCGTCATCTGGGACACCCACACCCGGACGGCGTTCGGCGCCCGCGACCCGTTCGGCATCAAGCCGCTGTTCACCGCCCGCCTGGCCGACGGCGGCCTGGTCTTCAGCTCCGAGAAGAAGGCCGTGCTGGAGATGCTCGGGGGCAGCGAGGCCGCCGGCGGTGTGGACCCCGCCTCGCTCCAGCACTACCTCACGCTGCAGTACGTGCCGGAGCCGGCGACGCTGCACCGCGGCATCCGCCGCATCGAGAGCGGCACCAGCTTCACCGTGGTGGACGGCGAGCTGCGCACCAGCCGGTACTTCCACCCGACCTTCCGGCCGCAGCCGGTGGCCGCCGGGCGCGAGCAGGAGCTCTACGACCGCATCGCCGCGGCCCTCGACGAGTCGGTGGCCAAGCACATGCGCGCCGACGTCACGGTGGGGTCGTTCCTCTCCAGCGGCATCGACTCCACCGCCATCGCGGCGCTGGCCCACCGCTACAACCCCGACCTGATGACCTTCACGGTCGGCTTCGAGCGGGAGTCGACGTCCGAGGTGGACATCGCCGCCGAGTCGGCGGCGACCCTCGGCGTCAAGCACGTGCCCGTGGTCATCGACGCCCAGCAGTTCGCCGCCGCCATCCCCGAGGTGGTCTGGTACCTCGACGACCCGGTGGCCGACCCCGCGCTGGTGCCGCTGTACTTCGTGGCCCGCGAGGCCCGCAAGCACGTGAAGGTGGTGCTCTCCGGCGAGGGGGCCGACGAGCTGTTCGGCGGCTACACGATCTACCGGGAGCCGCTGAGCCTGGCCTGGGCCGAGCGGCTGCCGCGGGTCGCCAAGCGGGCGATGGCCGGGCTCTCCGGCCGGCTGCCCGAGGGGATGCGGGGCAAGGACCTGCTGCGCCGGGCCTCGATCCCGCTGGAGGAGCGCTACTACGGCAACGCCCGGAACTTCTCGGTGGCCGAGCTCAAGGCGCTGATGCGGGGCCACGACGCGGACCTGTCCCACGTGACGGTGACCGAGGACCTCTACCGGCAGACCCGCGAGGCCGGCTACGACGACGTGACGGCCATGCAGTACGTGGACCTGTTCACCTGGCTGCGCGGGGACATCCTGGTCAAGGCCGACAAGATGACCATGGCCAACTCCCTCGAGCTGCGCGTGCCGTTCCTCGACCCCGAGGTGTTCGCGCTGGCCAGCACCATCCCGCTGGACCAGCGGGTCCCGCGCAACGGCTCCGGGGACCGGGCGGGGGCCACCAAGTACGCGCTGCGCCGGGCGATGGAGCAGATCGTCCCACCCTCGATCCTGCACCGGCGCAAGCTCGGCTTCCCCGTGCCGACCGCGGACTTCCTCGCCGGCCCGCTGCACGACTGGGCACGGGACGTCGTCACCGAGAGCCAGACCGACGAGTGGCTCGACCGCGACCACGTGCTCGGCCTGCTCGACCGGCTGCGCGAGGCCGAGGTGCCCAGCAAGCGGATCGCCCGACAGGTGTGGGAGGTGCTGGTCTTCATGGTCTGGCACGGGATCTTCGTCGAGGAGCGGATCCGCCCGCAGATCCCCGAGACCGTCTACCCCGTCAGGCTGTAGGACCCGGCCCCGGCCCCGGACGACGACAGCGCCCGGGCCCTCTGCCGAGGGACCGGGCGCTGTCGTGTGGCGCTGGAGCGGCGCTCAGTGGAAGGAGTCGCCGCAGGCGCAGGAGCCCTGCGCGTTCGGGTTGTCGATCGTGAAGCCCTGCTTCTCGATCGTGTCCACGAAGTCGATCACCGCGCCGCCCAGGTAGGGCCCGCTCATCCGGTCGACGATGACCTCGACGCCACCGAACTCGAAGGTCTGGTCGCCGTCGAGGAAGCGCTCGTCGAAGAAGAGCTGGTAGCGCAGGCCGGAGCAGCCGCCGGGCTGGACGGCGATGCGCAGCCGCAGGTCGTCGCGGCCCTCCTGGTCCAGCAGCGCCTTGACCTTCGCGGCGGCGGGCTCGCTCAGAACCACGCCGGTCGCTGCGGTGTCCTGCACCGTCATGTTGTCGTCCTCCCACGTTCGAGGGTGCCTGCTGCGGCACGTCCTGCAGCAGGCCAACACCGCCGGAGCGGAGCCTCTTCCCACTGTACGGCGCAGCCACGCACGCGAGCGGGGAACGGGCGAGGTCACACGTAGACTCGCGGGCGTGAAGCTCCGCCTGCCCGGGCGCAAGGACCGCGCCGAGACCGCGCCCGACGCCGACGTCGACCTGACCACCCAGCTGGTGAAGTCGGGCGGCAAGGGCCGGCCCACACCCAAGCGCAACGAGGCCCAGGGACGCCGTCCCGGGCCTCCCCCGCCGCCTCCCACCACGCGCAAGGAGGCCTACAAGCGGATGCGCGAGCAGCAGGCGTCCCAGCGCACCGCCGCGCGGGCCGGGGCGCTGCGGGGCGACGACAGCTACCTGCCCGCCCGCGACCGGGGGCCGGTCCGCAAGCTGGTGCGCGACGTCGTCGACGCCCGGCGCAACGCCGGCAGCTTCTTCCTCCTCGTGGCCGCGCTGGTGCTCGCGGGCTACTTCGTGCCCAGCCCCGCGGTGCAGAGCTACACGGTCTTCATCTGGTTCCTGTTCTTCCTGGTGATCATCGTCGACTCGGTGTTCCTCGGCCGGCGGATCAAGAAGAAGGTGCTCGAGCGCTTCCCGAACCAGGACCACAAGATGCGCGGGCTGGTCTGGTACGGCATCAGCCGGTCCACGATGGTCCGCCGCTGGCGTTTCCCCAAGCCCGAGGTGGCACTGGGCGCCCAGGTCTGACGAAGGCCCCCTGGCAGGCTCGCGGCGGGCCCTGCAGGGGGCCGCTAGCGTCGGTGCCCGTGGAATTCCGACGACTGGGCCGCTCCGGCCTCACCATCTCCGAGATCGCCTACGGCAACTGGCTGACCCACGGCGGCCAGGTCGAGGAGGACGCCGCGCACGCCTGCGTGCGGGCCGCCCTCGACGCCGGCATCACCACGTTCGACACCGCCGACGTCTATGCCGGCACCCGCGCCGAGTCGGTGCTGGGCCGGGCGCTGGCCGGGCAGCGCCGCGAGGGCCTGGAGGTCTTCACCAAGGTCTACTGGCCCACCGGTCCCGGCCGGAACGACCGCGGCCTGGGCCGCAAGCACATCGTGGAGAGCTGCCACGCGTCGCTGCGCCGGCTGCAGACCGACTACGTCGACCTCTACCAGGCGCACCGGTACGACCCCACGGTCCCGCTCGAGGAGACGATGACCGCCTTCGCCGACCTCGTGCGGGCGGGCAAGGTGCTCTACATCGGCGTCTCCGAGTGGCGCGCCGAGGAGATCGCCGCGGGCGCCGCCCTGGCCCGCGACCTCGGCGTCCAGCTCATCAGCAACCAGCCGCAGTACTCGATGCTGTGGCGGGTGATCGAGGACGAGGTCGTCCCCACCTCCGAGAAGGAGGGGCTGTCCCAGATCGTGTGGTCCCCGCTGGCCCAGGGCGTGCTCACCGGCAAGTACCTGCCCGGCCAGCAACCCCCGGCCGACAGCCGCGGTGGGCACGCCGAGGTCGGCGGGTCCATGCAGCGGTTCCTCCGGGACGACGTCCTCAGCCGCGTGCAGGGGCTGCGGCCGGTCGCCGAGGACCTGGGCCTGTCCATGGCCCAGCTCGCGGTGGCGTGGGTGCTGCAGAACCAGAACGTGGCGGCGGCGATCATCGGCGCCACCCGGCCCGAGCAGGTGCAGGACAACGTGCAGGCCGCCGGGGTGCGGCTGGACGCCGACGTCCTGGCGCGGATCGACGAGGTGCTTGGCGACGTGGTCGAGCGGGACCCGGCGAAGACCGCCCGCGGCTGAGCGAGGACCTCCCCCCACCGCTCGCAGGCTCCGGCGGGCCCGTGCAGGGAGGCCGCCGGGGCGGAAGCCCGCCGTCCGCCCCGGCTACGTCGCTGCCAGCCCCATCGGGCCGTAGACCTCCTGGTCGCCGTCGAAGAGCCGCACCGTGGCCACCCCGCGTTCCAGCAGCACCCGCCAGTGCTCCCCCAGCCAGGACTCCGCGTCGCCCTGGTTCTCCGCCTCCGGGATCTCGACCCCCACCGACGCGGGGTCGACCTCCACCCCCGAGGGGTCCTCCAACCGCCAGTACCAGCTCATGTGCCGAGGCTAGTGACCGCGCCGTCGGCGCCCGAGTCACAGTCGGCCGTGCGTTACCCCGGCGAGCGTCGCGGGCATGTCAGGTCATCGACCGTCCAGGACCGGACCGGAGGACCGATGACCCAGCCCACAGCGGGCGCGAGCCGCGCGACCGCTCCACCACCAGCCCCCGAGGACGCCTCGACGGGCCAGTTGATCGGCCAGCTCACCGAGCAGATCTCCCGCCTGGTCCGTGACGAGGCCCGGCTGGCGCAGGCCGAGGTCACGCAGAAGGCCAAGCGCCTCGGCGTCGGTGCGGGCCTGTTCGGCGGCGCCGGGCTGTTCGCGTTCCTCGGGACGGCGGCCCTGGTCGCCACCGCGATCCTCCTGCTGGACCTGGCCCTGCCGGCCTGGGCCGCCGCGCTGATCGTGACCGTCGTGCTGTTCGCCGTCGCCGGGGTCCTCGCCCTGATCGGCAAGAAGGACGTGCAGAAGGCGACGCCCCCCGTGCCGACCGAGGCGATCGCCAGCACCAGGACCGACATCGCGACGGTGAAGGAGAGTGCCCGCCGGTGAGCACCCCTGCCAGCTCCGGAGCCGGCGACACCACGCCGCGCGACCCCGACGCCATCAAGGCCGACATCGAGGCCACCCGGGAACAGCTCAGCCGCACGGTCGACGAGCTCTCCCACCGTCTCGACGTCCCGGCCCGTGCCAAGGAGGGCGCCTTCCGCGCCCGGGACACCGCCGTCGAGACCTACCGCGAGAGCCCACCGACGGTGATCGGCGCGGGGGGTGCGCTGGCCGGCCTGATCGGCCTGCTGGTGTGGCGGCGACGGACCCGTGACCGCCGCCGGGCCGAGCGCGCGGCCAAGCGCGACGCGAAGCGGGCCGCCAAGCAGCTCGCCGCCCGCCGCGCCGCGGCGGAGACGGCCGCTCGCCAGGCTGCGAAGACGACGAAGACCAGGCAGAAGGCCCGGCAGAAGGCCCGACAGAAGGCCCGCCGGGCCGCCGCGAGGAGGACGAAGTGAGCAGCAAGGGAGCCAAGCTGGCCTACCGCCCGATCGGCCTGCTCGGCGGCGTCCTCGCCGGCGTGGTCTCCGGGACGATCTTCAAGCAGGTGTGGAAGCGGGTCTCCCACGAGGAGGACGCACCCGACGCCCTGCAGAGCGAGTACCGGATGCGTGAGGTCGTGCTGGCCGCCGCCCTGCAGGGCGCGATCTTCGCCGCCACCAAGGCCGCCATCGACCGGCTGGGCGCCCGAGGGTTCACCAAGCTGACCGGCAGCTGGCCGGGCGACTGACGTGTCCGGCACCCGACACCACGAGAGCGCGGTCGACCGGATCCGCGAGCGCGTCGAGGAGAAGGCGGCGCGGCGTGCGGCCGCGGCCGAGGCGGCCCGGCGCGGCGGGCAGCCGGCCCCCTCCCCCCGGCCGCCCGGGGGGCTGGACGAGCGGTCGCTGCCGGGCATCGGCGCGGACAAGCCGACCCAGATCCCCCTGCGCGGCTGGAAGCAGGTGGTGAAGCGGGCCTGGGCGGAGAACAAGGCCGACAACATGCCGATCATCGCCGGCGGCGTCGCCTTCTTCGCCTTCCTCGCGGTCTTCCCTGCCCTGATCGCGATGATCTCGATCTACGGCCTGGTGGCCTCGCCGGAGACCGTCGCCCGGCAGGTCGAGGACCTCTCGGCCCAGCTGCCCGAGAGCGCGGCGGACCTGATCGGGCAGCAGTTGACGTCGATCACCGAGCGCAGCGGCGGCGCGCTGACCTTCGGCCTGGTCTTCTCCGTCGTCGGCGCGCTGTGGAGTGCCTCCGGCGGGGTCAACAACCTCATCACCGCGGTGAACCTGGCCTACGACGAGGTCGAGACCCGGAACTTCGTGAGGCTCCGGGCGACGTCGCTGGCCCTCACCCTGGGGGCGATCGTCTTCATCCTGCTGACGTTCGGCCTCGTCGCCGTCGTCCCGGCCGTGTTGGACGCGCTGCCGCTGGGGGTCGTGGGGACCGTCCTCGCGCAGGTCATCCGGTGGGTGCTGATCCTCGCGGTCATGGCCGGCTCGCTCGCCGTCCTCTACCGGGTGGCGCCCGACCGGGACGCGCCCAGGCTCCGGTGGGTCAGCCTCGGGTCGATCGTGGTGACGCTCGTCTGGGCGGTCGTCAGCCTGCTGTTCAGCTTCTACGTGAACAACTTCGGCTCCTACGACAAGACCTACGGCACGATCGCCGGCGTCATCGTCCTGATGCTGTGGCTGTACCTCACCTGCTACCTCATCCTGCTGGGCGCGGAGATCAACTCCGAGGCCGAGCACCAGACGGCCCAGGACACCACCTCCGGGGAGCCGCGGCCCATGGGCGAGCGCGACGCGGTCGTGGCCGACACGCTGCCCGACAAGCCCGAGCCCACCAAGGAGGACAAGGACCCGACCCGGAAGTGACCGGGAGGCCTCGTCTAGGCCCGCTCCGAGCCTGGGGGAACCGGCGGTCCCGTCCCCGGCTCCCCCGGTGGCGGTGTCGGGTCCCTGCCTCAGCGGACGTGCGAGGGCACGAAGGGCGGCCGCACGACCTCCACGGCCTGCGGCCGCCCGCGCACGTCCACGGCCAGATCGGCGCCCTCCGCCACCCCGGCGGCGGAGTCGAGCAGGGCCAGCGCGATGCCGGCGCGCAGGGTGGGTGAGAACGTCCCGCTGGTCACCTCGCCGACCCGGTCGCCACCGGAGTCGACGACCGCCATCCCCGGCCGCGGGATCCCCCGGCCGGTCGCCCGCAGGCCCCACAGCAGCCGCGCCGGCCCGCGCTCCTTCTCCGCCAGCAGTGCCTCGCGGCCCCAGAACGCCGGCTTGCGCCACCCGACCGCCCAGCCGGCGCGGGCCTGGCTCGGGGTGATGTCCGGGGAGAGCTCGTGCCCGTGCAGCGGGTAGCCCATCTCGGTCCGCAGGGTGTCGCGGGCGCCGAGCCCGCACAGCCGCAGGCCCTCGTCGCGACCCACGTCGACCAGCACGTCCCACAGCTCCCCGGCCCGCTCGGCGGGGACCAGCAGCTCGTAGCCGTGCTCGCCGGTGTAGCCGGTCCGGCACACCGTGACCTCGGTGTGCCCGCCGCCGGTGCCGGTCACGAAGGACATGTACGCCAGTTCGCCGGGCAGGCCGAGGAACGACAGCACCTGCGCCGACTTCGGCCCCTGGACGGCGAGGACGGCGACCTCGGTGTGCCGGTCGGTCACGGTGACCCCGGCGGGCGCGGCGTCGGTCAGGCGGGCGACCACCTCGGCGGCGTTGGCCGCGTTCGGGACCAGCAGGACGTCGTCCGGCCCGTGCAGGTAGACGATCAGGTCGTCGACCACCCCGCCGGCCCGCGGGTCACCGTCGGGCAGGCAGCACATCGTGTACTGCGCCTGCCCGGGGCCGATGCGGGACAGGTCGTTGGTCAGGCAGGAGTCGACGAAGCCGGCCGCACCGGGCCCGCGCACCGTCACCGTCCCGAGGTGGGAGACGTCGAAGAGCCCCACGCCGGTCCGGACGGCGGCGTGCTCGGCGAGCACACCCCCTCCGGCGTACTCGATCGGCATCGTCCAGCCGCCGAAGTCGGCCATCTTGGCGCCGGCCGCGAGGTGCCGCTCGTGCAGGGGGGAGGTCCGCGGGGTCACGGTCGGCACGCTAGCGCTCGTCGCACGCACCGGGCGGCCCTGCCGCGGGACCCCGGCCGCCCCCTCGCAGGGCCCGCGCCGAGCCTGCGAGGCGTGGGGGGCGAGGGCGGCCCTCCTGCAGGGGCCCACCGTGAGCCTGCGAACGGTGGGGAGCAGGAGGGTCCTCTTAGGATCGACCGGTGCCGCCCACGATCACCGCCACCGACCGCCCGCTCGAGAAGCTCTCCGCCGACGCCGTCGTCGTCGGCATCGGCAAGGGGCCCGACGGCCCCTTGCCCACCCCCGGTGCGGAGGCCGTGGACCGGTTGCTCGGCGGCCGGCTGCTCACGGCACTGGCCGACCTCGGGGCGCGCGGCGCCGAGGACGAGGTCACCCGTCTGTCCTCCCTCGGGCAGGGCTCCTTCCCGGTCATCGCCGCCGTGGGTCTGGGCTCCCCGCAGGCCGGCGGCGGCTACCCCGCCGAGGCGGTGCGCCGCGCCGCGGGCGCGGCGGGCCGGGCACTGAGCGGCCGGGCCACGGTCGTCAGCCTGCTCGCCGCCGTCGGCGGGACGCCGGACGAGCTGCGCCTGCACGCCGTCGGCGAGGGCCACCTGCTCGGGGCCTACGAGTTCACCGCGTACAAGTCCGCGCTCGACGGCCGGCCCACCCCGCCGCGGGAGTTCACCGTCGTCGTGCCCGACGCCGGGGACGCCCGGCCCGCGATGGCCCGCGCGCGGGCCGTTGCCGACGCGGTGACCCTGGTCCGCGACCTGGTCAACACCCCGCCCAACGACCTCTTCCCCGCCGAGCTGGCCGACCGCGGCGCGGCCGCCGGGAAGAAGGCGGGCCTGAAGGTGGAGGTCCTCGACGAGGACGCGCTGGCGGCCGGGGGCTACGGGGGCATCCTGGCCGTCGGCGGCGGCTCGGTGCGCAAGCCCCGCCTGCTCCGGCTCACCTACTCCGGCAAGCGGGCCCGCAAGAAGATCGCGCTCGTCGGCAAGGGCATCACCTTCGACAGCGGGGGCCTGTCGATCAAGCCGGCCCTGAACATGCACCACATGACCAGCGACATGGCCGGTGCCGCCGCCGTCATCGCCACCGTCTGCCTGGTCGCGGAGCTCGGCCTGCCGGTCGAGGTCACCGCCACCGTGCCGATCGCGGAGAACCTGCCCAGCGGCACCGCCTACCGGCCGGCCGACGTGGTCACCTTCCGCAACGGCAAGAAGGCGGAGATCACCAACACCGACGCCGAGGGCCGGGTCGTGCTGGCCGACGCGATCGCGCGCGCGGCCGAGGACTCCCCCGACCACCTGCTGGAGACCTCCACCCTCACGGGGGCGCAGATGGTGGCGCTGGGCACCCGCACCTCGGGCGTCATGGGCAGCGACGACCTGCGCGACGCCGTCGTCGCCGCCAGCCGCCGCAGCGGCGAGCCCATGTGGCCGATGCCGATGCCCGCGGAGCTGCGCAAGGGCATCGACTCCCCCGTCGCGGACTTCGTCAACGCCAACCTCGACCGGATGGGCGGCATGCTGGTCGGTGCCCACTTCCTGGCCGAGTTCGTGCCGGCCGGGCTGCCGTGGGCGCACATCGACATCGCCGGGCCCAGCTACAACACCGGGGCGCCGTGGGGCTACACGCCCAAGGGCGGCACGGGCGTCCCCGTGCGGACGGTGCTGGCCACCATCGAGGACCTCATCGCCGAGTGACCTCCGCCGGCCGCGGCCCGGACACCGGGCCGCGGCCGCACTCCTCCGTGACCGCGCTGCTCAGCCTCGTGCGTCCCGCTGGCGCGCCGACCAGTCCCGCATGCGCTGCGGATAGCCGGTGACCTGCGCGTCGTAGACCGGGACGCCGAGGTCGCGGGACAGCCGCCGGGCGGTGTCGGGCCCGTCGATCCGCCGCCGCGTCCACTCGCCGTCCGCGGCGACCAGCACGATCGTCGTCTCGGTGACGGCGGTGCGGGGCTCGACGTACCCCTCCACGCCGCGGCGGGTCGCGACGAACTGCTCCAGGTGGGCGAGGTCCGCGCGCGCCGCGCCGCGGTCCAGCGTCGCGGGCCGGTTCCCGTCACCGCGCTGCGCCCTGCCCCGCCTGCGCCCGAACAGCCCCATCCGTCCTCCTCGTGCCCCGAGGCGGCCGCGCCTCGCGCCGCGACGTCCGCGCTGGCAACGGTGCTCTGAGCCCGCGCGTTCCCGGAGTGGCAGGATGAGCCCTGGACCATCCCCCGCCCGTGTGAACGGGACGGGACACCAGCATTCGAGGAGATCTCGTGAGCGCACCCACCTCCCCCGCCGACCTGGTCATCCTCGGTGGTGGCTCGGGTGGCTACGCCGCCGCGTTGCGGGCGGCCGAGCTGGGCATGTCCGTCGTCCTCATCGAGCGCGACAAGGTCGGCGGGACGTGCCTCCACCGGGGCTGCATCCCGACCAAGGCCCTGCTGCACGCGGGCGAGGTCGCCGACCTGGCCCGCGAGGGCGAGCAGTTCGGCGTGAAGACCTCCCTGGCCGGCATCGACATGGACGGCGTCAACGGTTACAAGGACGGCGTCATCTCCCGGCTCTACAAGGGTCTGCAGGGCCTGATCAAGAGCCGCAAGATCAACTACGTCGAGGGTGAGGGCCGCCTGGTGTCCCCGACCGCTGTCGAGGTCAACGGGCAGCGGTACGAGGGCAAGCACGTCCTGCTGGCCACCGGTTCCTACGCGCGCTCGCTGCCCGGCCTCGAGGTCGACGGCACCCGCGTCATCACCAGCGACCACGCCCTGAACCTGGACCGGGTACCGGCCTCGGCGATCATCCTCGGTGGCGGCGTCATCGGGTGCGAGTTCGCCAGCGCGTGGAAGTCCTTCGGCGTCGACGTGACCATCATCGAGGCCCTCCCGCACCTGGTCCCGCTCGAGGACGAGGCCTCCTCCAAGCTCCTCGAGCGCGCCTTCCGCCGGCGCAAGATCGGCTTCGAGCTCGGCAGCCGGTTCTCCGGCGTGCAGAACACCGAGAACGGCGTCAAGGTCTCGCTCGAGAACGGCAAGGAGTTCGAGGCCGAGGTGCTGCTCGTGGCCGTCGGCCGCGGCCCGGTGAGCCAGGGCCTGGGCTACGAGGAGGCCGGCGTCGCCATGGAGCGCGGCTACGTCCTCGTCGACCAGTACTGCCAGACCAACGTGCCGACCATCTCCGCGGTGGGCGACCTCATCCCGACCCTGCAGCTGGCCCACGTCGGCTTCGGCGAGGGCATCCTCGTCGCCGAGCGGCTGGCGGGGCTCAACCCGGCGCCGATCGACTACGCCGGTGTCCCGCGGATCACCTACTCCGACCCGGAGGTCGCCTCCGTCGGCCTCACCGAGGCGCAGGCGAAGGAGCGGTACGGCGAGGTCAAGACCCTCACCTACGACCTCGGCGGCAACGGCCGCAGCCAGATCCTGAAGACGGCAGGCGCCGTCAAGCTCGTCCAGGCCGTCGACGGCCCGGTCGTCGGTGTGCACATGGTCGGCAGCCGGGTCGGCGAGCTCATCGCCGAGGCCCAGCTGATCTACAACTGGGAGGCCGAGGCCGACGACGTCGCCAGCCTCATCCACCCGCACCCGACGCAGAGCGAGGCCCTCGGCGAGGCACACCTGGCGCTGGCCGGCAAGCCCCTGCACGTGCACGGCTGACTCTGCACCACCCCACATCCACCCAGCGCGAGAAGGAGCCCTGCCCCGATGCCGACGTCCGTCACCATGCCCGCCCTGGGCGAGAGCGTCACCGAGGGCACGGTCACTCGATGGCTCAAGCAGGAGGGTGAGCAGGTCGAGGCCGACGAGCCCCTCCTCGAGGTGTCGACCGACAAGGTCGACACCGAGATCCCCTCGCCGGCCGCCGGTGTCCTGACCAAGATCCTCGTCGCCGAGGACGAGACCGTCGAGGTCGGCGCCGAGCTCGCCGTCATCGGCGGGGACGGGGCCGGCGACGGCGGCGGTGGCCCCGCCTCGGCGGAGGACGCCGACACCACGCCCCAGAGCCCCGTCCAGCAGGTCCAGGACGCGAGCCCCGCTCCCGACCAGGAGGCTCAGCCGGCCGCGCCGGAGCCGGAGCCCGCGTCGGCCTCCGGCGACGGCGCTCAGGGCGGGGGCGGTCAGGGCGGCGGCGAGGGCACCCCGGTGACCATGCCGGCGCTCGGCGAGAGCGTCACCGAGGGCACGGTCACCCGCTGGCTGAAGTCGGTCGGTGACGAGGTCGCCGCGGACGAGCCGCTGCTGGAGGTCTCCACCGACAAGGTGGACACCGAGATCCCGGCGCCGGTCTCGGGCACCCTGCTGTCGATCTCGGTGAACGAGGACGAGACCGTCGAGGTCGGCGCCCAGCTGGCGGTCATCGGCACCGGCGCGGCGGGCGGCGGTGCCCCCGCCTCGGCTCCCGCCGCTCCGGCCCAGGAGCAGCCCGCGGCCCCGGCCCAGCAGCAGCCCCCGGCCCAGCAGCAGCCCCCGGCCCAGCCGCAGGAGCCGGAGACCGCGAAGCCCGCCACCGAGACCCCGGGCGCGGACTACGGCTCGAGCGGCGCGCTGCCCGCGAAGTCGCCGACGTCGGCTCCCTCCCCGGCGGCCGCGGTGGCTCCGCAGGCCCCGTCCTCGGCACCGGCACCGGCCGCCCCTGCCCAGCAGGGCGGGGACGGCGGTGGCCAGTACGTCACCCCGCTGGTGCGCCGCCTGGCCGCCGAGCACGGCGTGGACCTGGGCACGGTCACCGGCACGGGTGTCGGCGGGCGGATCCGCAAGCAGGACGTCCTCGCCGCGGCCGAACGGGCCGCCGCGCCGGCTCAGGAGGCCGCCCCGGCTGCCGCCGGGCGCGCCGCCGCGAAGCCGTCGCCGGCAGCCATGCCGGACACCAAGCTGCGCGGTCGCACCGAGAAGCTCTCCCGCCTGCGCACCGTCATCGCCCGCCGGATGGTCGAGTCCCTGGCGGTCAGCGCCCAGCTGACCACGGTGGTCGAGGCCGACGTCACCGCGATCGCGCGGCTGCGGGACCGGGCCAAGCGGGACTTCGAGGCCCGTGAGGGCGTCAAGCTGTCCTTCCTGCCGTTCTTCGCCAAGGCGTCGATCGAGGCGCTCAAGGCCCACCCTGCCGTGAACTCCTCGATCGACCTCGAGGCCGGCACGGTGACCTACCACGACTCCGAGAACCTCGGCATCGCGGTGGACACCGAGCGGGGGCTGCTGGTGCCGGTCATCAAGGACGCCGGCGACCTGAGCATCGGCGGGCTGGCCCGCAAGATCGCCGACCTGGCCGAGCGGACCCGCAGCAACAAGGTCACCCCGGACGAGCTCGGCGGCGGCACCTTCACGCTGACCAACACCGGCAGTCGTGGGGCGCTGTTCGACACGCCGATCATCAACCAGCCGCAGGTCGCGATCCTCGGCGTCGGCACCGTGGTCAAGCGCCCGGTCGTCGTCCAGGACCCCGACCTGGGTGAGGTCATCGCCGTCCGGTCGATGGTCTACCTGGCGCTGACCTACGACCACCGGATCGTCGACGGCGCCGACGCGGCGCGGTTCCTCGGCACGGTGAAGGAGCGCCTGGAGGCCGGTCAGTTCCACGGCGAGCTCGGCCTCTCCTGATCCACACCGATCGGGGCCCCGGCGACCGCCGGGGCCCCGATCGCGTTCCGCCCCCTGTCCCGGAGGAGAGTCATGAAGGTCGCGGTCACCGGCTCCTCCGGCCTGATCGGGTCCCAGCTGGTCCCCCTCCTGCGGGCTGACGGGCACGAGGTCCTCCGGCTGGTCCGGCGGACGCCGCGCACGGCGGACGAGCACCGGTGGGACCCCCAGCACCGGCGGATCGACCCGGCCCTCCTCGCCGACGTCGACGCGGTGGTCAACCTCGCCGGCACCCCGATCCGTCCGCGTCCCTGGACGTCGGGCTACAAGGAACAGCTGCGGACCAGCCGCCTGGACAGCACCACCACGGTCAGCCGGGCGCTGGCCGACGCCGCCGCGGCCGACCCCGGCCGCCCGCGGGTGCTGCTGTCGGCGTCCGGGGTCGGCTACTACGGCGACACCGGCGACCGGACCGTCGACGAGGACTCCTCCGCCGGCAACGACTTCCTGGCCCGGCTGTGCGTCGAGTGGGAGGCGGCGACCGCACCGGCGGCCGACGCCGGTGTGCGCGTGGCCCAGCTGCGCACGGGCCTGGTGGTCGGTCGCGGCGCACCGCTGGTGCGCATCCTGGGTGTGGTCTTCCGGGCCGGCCTCGGCGGGCGGATGGGCTCCGGCCGGCAGTACTGGCCGTGGATCAGCCTCACCGACGAGCTCGCGGCGATCCGGTTCCTGCTCACCGCGGACGTCTCCGGCCCGGTCAACCTGACCGGACCGACCCCGGTGACCAACGCGGAGTTCGTCCGCGAGCTGGCCCGGGTCGTCCACCGCCCGGCGGTGCTGCCCGTCCCGCGGTTCGCGCTGTCCCTGGCCCTCGGCGAGTTCGGCCGCACCGGCGTCCTGGCCGGTCAGCGCGCGGTCCCCGCGAAGCTGGAGGCCGCGGGATTCGGGTGGACCCACCGGGACCTGGAGGCGGCCCTGCGCGCGGCCCTGCAGCGGGGCTGAGGTCACCGGATCTTCTCGGCGCGCTCGATCCGCCAGCCCCGGTCGGTCTCCCGCAGGACCATCCGCACCTCCGCCTCGCCGCGCCCCTCCACCGACCTCAGCGCCGGGCCCTCCTCCTCGGCCCCGACCACCTCGTACGCCGGCCACCGGTCGACCACGTGGAGCGTCACCCGGTCGTCGGCGGGCTCCTCGACGACCGACGCCCGCACCACCACCGGCGCGAAACCCCGCAGCCGCTCCCCCGCCCCGGCCAGTTCCGTCACGGTGTCCCGGTCGGTGGCGAGCAGCGCGCTACCGGGGACGTGGACCCGGTCGAGCTGGTCGGCCACCCCCGTCCGGAAGGCGGCGGCGCGGTGGGCGTAGAGCTCGGCGAGGACCGCCGTCCACTCCTCGTCGGACGCCGGTCGCGACGTACCCCCGCCGGACGGCTCGGCCTCCGCCGGGGGGCCCTCCGTGCCCGGCACTGCGGTCGTGCTGTCGGACGTGGCGGCCCGGCCGGTGAGCTCGGTGGGAGCCGCCGAGGTCGGGGACTCCGACGGCCCGCCCCACGACAGCCCGAGCCACAGCGTCCCGCCGAGCACGACGACCACGGCGGCGAGCACCCCCACCCGGCGGGAGGGCAGGCGGGCTGCCGCCAGCCGGGCCCGGACGGCTCCGAGACCCCGGCTCCCCTGCGGCTCCTGCTCGGGAGGACGGCGGTGCCGCCCCGGCACCTGGTGGGTCAGCTCCGTCCGCGGTCCACGCCCCGTCCGGCCCAGGTCCTCGTCGGCGACGCCCGGAGCCGGGAGCCGCACCGGCTCGGGCCGGCAGGCATGCCGCAGGTCGAGGGCGAACGCCGCGGCCGAGCCGCGCTCGTGCGGCTCGGGGGACAGCCCCCGGCCGATCACCGCCAGGAGCTCCCGAGGGGCCTCCGGCGCGAGCTCGGCGAGGTCGGGCAGCCGCCCCGCGGCGGCGACCTGCAGGGTGTCGGCCGGGGTGGCGGCGTTCCACGGCGCGACGCCGGTGAGCGCGTGGAAGGCCGCCGCGGCCACCCCGAAGACGTCCGAGGCCGGGCCCGGGGCACCACCGCGGGCGACCGTGGGGTCGACGTAGGCCGGGGTGACCTCGCCCGCGGCGTCCTCCCCGAGGACCCGGCCCACGCCCAGGTCGGTGAGCACCGGCCGGCCGTCAGCGGTGAAGACGATGTTGCCGGGCGACAGGTCGCCGTGCACGACCCCGCGGTCGTGGGCGTGGGCCAGCGCGGCGGCCACCGGTGCGACGGCGGTGACCACCTCCCCCGGGCGCAGGCGGCCGCGCCGGGCCAGCAGCGCGGCGAGACTCCCCCCGGCCAGCAGGTCGAGCACGAGCGCGACGCGGGGCTGCCCGCCGCGCCGCGGCTGGTGCACCACCTCGACCAGCCGCACCAGGTGCGGGTGGTCGAGCTCCCCGAGCAGGGCGGCCTCGCGCGCCTGCCGTTCGGGGTCGCCGGCGACGAGCACCTTCACCGCGACGGGATCGCCACCGCTGCGCGGCACGGCCCGCCACACCTCCCCGGAGCCGCCGCGACCCAGCAGCTGCTCGAGCCGGTAGCCCGGGACGATGGGGGCGTCCGCGGGTCCGCGCGCGGGGCGGGGCGAGGGCGTCGGCATGGCGGGCACCGTAGGCGGACCAGCGCGGTGCCTGCTGCCGTCGTCCACAGGCCGGGTCGCCGTCCACAGCTCCGGGCCCGGCCGCGTGCCGGGCCGCGGCCCGGCCTAGGTTCGGTGCCGTGCCCGCCCGCGCCGCCCGACCCTCGCGAGGAGCTGCCTGACCGTGCCTGCCACCGCGCCCACCATCCTCGCGACCAGCATCGGTTTCGAGTCCCGGGGTCGGGGGCCCTACGACTGGGCGCCCGGCCCGGTCTTCGACCTCGCCTTCACCCTCGCCGGAGCGCCGGAGCGGCCGAGGCTGTGCTACCTGGGCACCGCGACCGGGGACGACCCGGTGCGGGTCGCCGGGGTCTACGGCGCCTTCGCGGGCAGCGGCGTCGACGTCAGCCACCTCAGCCTGTTCACGATGCCCACGGTGCCCGACGTGCGCGCGCACCTGCTCGCCCAGGACGTCGTCTGGGTCGGTGGCGGCAGCGTGGCCAACCTGCTCGCGGTGTGGCGCGTGCACGGCCTCGACGAGGTGTTCCGCGAGGTGTGGGCGGCCGGCGTCGTCCTCGGCGGGGTGTCGGCCGGGTCGCTGTGCTGGCACGTCGGCGGGACCACCGACTCCTTCGGTCCCGAGCTGCGCCCCGTCACCAACGGGCTCGGGCTGATCCCCACGTCCAACGGCGTCCACTACGACACCGAGGAGCAGCGCCGGCCGCTCTACCACCGGCTGGTGGCCGACGGGACGCTCCCGCCCGGGCACGCCACCGACGACGGGGTGGGCCTGGTCTACCGGGGCACCGAGCTGGTCGAGGCGGTTGCCGACCGTCCCGGCAAGGCCGCCTACCGGGTGGAGCGGAGCCCGGACGGCGGAGCCGTCGAGACCCGCATCGAGCCCCGGCGGCTGCGGTGAGCACGGGCTTAGGCTGGGCGTCGTGAGTGCGCTCGAGGTCCTCCGGCTGGGTCTGACCGACTACGAGGAGGCCTGGGCGCAGCAGCGCGAGCTGCACGCCCGCGTGGTGGAGGGCGCCGCTCCCGACACCCTCCTGCTGCTCGAGCACCCGCCGGTCTACACCGCCGGCAAGCGCACGGAGCCACACGAGCGCCCGTTCGACGGCACCCCGGTCATCGACGTGGACCGCGGCGGCAAGATCACCTGGCACGGGCCGGGCCAGCTGGTCGGCTACCCCATCGTCCGGCTGCCCGACCCGGTCGACGTGGTCGCCCACGTCCGGCGCCTGGAGGCCGCGCTGATCGAGGTCTGCGCCGGTCTGGGGCTGGCCACCGAGCGGGTCGAGGGGCGCAGCGGCGTGTGGGTCCGCGCCGACGACCGCGGTCCGGACCGCAAGGTCGCCGCGATCGGCGTCCGGGTGGCCCGGGGCGTGACGATGCACGGCTTCGCGCTGAACTGCGACCCCGACATGGCCGCGTTCGGCAACATGATCCCGTGCGGGATCGTCGACGCCGGCGCCACGTCGCTGAGCGCCGAGCTGGGCCGGGACGTGCCCGTCGCCGAGGTGATCGACGCGGTGGAGGCCGCCATGCGGCGGGTGCTGGCCCCCGCCGAGGTCCCCGCCGCCTGACCCCGCAGCAGAGCGGCCGTCCCGGCCACCCCCTGGAGGGCCGCCGTCCCGGCCTCCTCCTGGAGGCAGGCCGGGACGGCGGCCTCAGCCGACGACGAAGTTGACCAGCCGCCCGGGGACGGCGATCACGCGACGCACGGTCTTCCCGGCGAGGTGCCCGGCGACCTTCTCCTCCGCGCGGGCCGCCGCCTCCAGCGCCGCGGCGTCCGCGTCGGCCGGCACGGTCACCTGCGCGCGCACCTTGCCGTTCACCTGCACGGCGACCTGCACGGTGTCCTCGACCAACCAGCGCTCGTCGGCCACCGGGAACGGCGCCCACGCCAGCGAGGAATCGTGGCCCAGTCGCGACCACAGCTCCTCGGCGATGTGCGGCGCCAGCGGGGCGACCATCAGCACCAGCGGCTCGGCCACCGCGCGCGGCACCGGCGAGGAGGCCCCGTAGGCCGAGGTGAGGTGGTTGGTCAGCTCGGTGATCCGGGCGATCGCGATGTTGAACCGCAGGGTCGCCATGCCGTCCCGGACGCCGGCGATCGCCCGGTGCAGCGCGCGGAGGGTCTCCTCCGACGGCGCCACGTCGTCCGCGGCCCGGACCGCGCCGCTCTCCTCGTCGACGACCACTCGCCAGATCCGCTGCAGCAGCCGCTGCGAGCCGACCACGGCCTTGGTCTCCCAGGGGCGGGACTGCTCCAGCGGACCGGTGGACATCTCGTACACGCGGAAGGTGTCGGCGCCGTACGCCCCGATCATCTCGTCCGGCGTGACCATGTTCTTCAGGCTCTTGCCGATCTTCCCGTACTCGCGGTTGACCGGCTTGCCCTCGTGGAGGAACTGGCCGTCCTTCTCCACCACCTCGGCGGCGGGCACGTAGAAGCCGCGCTCGTCGGTGTAGGCGTAGGCGGAGATGTAGCCCTGGTTGACCAGCCGCCGGAACGGCTCCTCGCTGGAGACGTGGCCCAGGTCGAACAGCACCTTGTGCCAGAACCGCGCGTACAGCAGGTGCAGCACGGCGTGCTCCACGCCGCCGACGTAGAGGTCGACACCGCCGACGTCCCCGGGCTCCCGCGGGCCCAGCCAGTACCGCTCCAGCTCCGGGTCGACCATCCGCTCGTCGTCGGACGGGTCCAGGTAGCGCAGGTAGTACCAGCACGACCCGGCCCAGTTCGGCATCGTGTTGGTCTCACGCCGGTACTTGCGCAGGCCCTCGCCCAGGTCGAGCTCGACCGTCGTCCAGTCGGTGGCGCGGGACAGCGGCGGCTCGGGCGCGGACTCGGCGTCGTCGTCGTCGAACGTCTTCGGCGAGTAGTCGTCGACCTCGGGCAGCAGCACCGGCAGCATCGACGTCGGGACGGCGACCGGCAGGTCGTTCTCGTCGTAGACGATCGGGAACGGCTCGCCCCAGTACCGCTGCCGGCTGAACAGCCAGTCGCGCAGCTTGTAGGTCGTCGTCGCCTCGCCGTACCCGCGCTCGACCAGCCACTCGGTGATCCGGGCGATCGCGGTGGCCTTGTCCAGGCCGTTCAGCGAGACCTCGTCGTTCGCCGAGTTGATCATCGGGCCGGCGCCGGTGTAGGCGCCGCCCTCGAAGTCCTCCGGCGGCTGCACCGTGCGGACCACGGGCAGCCCGAAGACCTGCGCGAACTCGAAGTCGCGGGTGTCCTCGCCGGGCACGGCCATGATCGCGCCGGTGCCGTACCCGGTCAGCACGTAGTCGGCGATGAACACCGGCAGTTCGCGGCCGTTGACCGGGTTCACCGCGGTGACGCCCAGCCAGACGCCGGTCTTCTCACGGGCCTCGTTCTGGCGGTCCAGCTCCGAGCGGCGGGACGCCTGGCGCTGGTACTCGCGCAACGCCTCCGTCGGGGTGGCCGCGCCCCCGGTCCAGCGCGGGTCGGTGCCGTCCGGCCAGGCGGACGCGGTCAGCGACTCGACCAGCGGGTGCTCCGGCGCCAGCACCATGTAGGTGGCGCCGAACAGCGTGTCGGGCCGGGTGGTGAAGACCTCGATCGTCTCACCGTCGCACGCGAAGCCGATCCGGGCGCCGGTCGAGCGGCCGATCCAGTTGCGCTGCATCTGCTTGAGCGAGTCCGGCCAGTCCAGCCGCTCCAGGTCGGCCAGCAGCCGCTCGGCGTAGGCGGTGATCCGCATCATCCACTGGGTCAGCGGGCGCCGGAACACCGGGAAGTTGCCCCGCTCGGACCGGCCGTCGGGGGTGACCTCCTCGTTGGACAGCACCGTGCCCAGGCCGGGGCACCAGTTGACCGGCGCCTCGTGCAGGTAGGCCAGCCGGTGCGCGTCGACCACCGTGCGCCTCTCGACCGCGTCCAGCTCGGCCCACGGCCGGCCGGTCTGGTTCGTGCCCGGCGCCGGCTCCCGCGTGCCGGCGTCCAGCTCGGCGACCAGCTCCTCGATCGGCCGCGCCCGTCCGGCGGACTCGTCGAACCAGGACCCGAAGATCTGCAGGAAGATCCACTGGGTCCACTTGTAGTAGCCCGGGTCGATCGTGGCGAAGCTGCGGCGGTCGTCGTGGTCGACGCCCAGCCGGCGCAGCTGCGCCTTGATGGCGGCGATGTTGGCCTCGGTGGTGATCCGCGGGTGCTGCCCGGTCTGGACGGCGTACTGCTCGGCGGGCAGACCGAAGGCGTCGTAGCCCATGGGGTGCAGGACGTTGTCGCCGTCCATGCGGCGGAACCGGCTGGTCACGTCGGTGCCCAGGTAGCCCAGGGGGTGGCCGACGTGCAGGCCCGCTCCCGAGGGGTACGGGAACATGTCCATCACGAAGTACTTGGGCCGGTCGGCGACCCGCTCGAAGCCCGCGGAGAGCCGGCCGGTCGGGTTCGGGGTGTGGAACGTCCCCTCCGCCTCCCAGCGGTCCTGCCACGCGAGCTCGATCTGCTGCGCCAGCGCCGGGGTGTACCGGTGCGGGGGGACGCCCTCGCCGGCGGGGTCGGTCGTCGGCTGGCTGGCCGTCTGGCTCATCGTCGGTGCTCCTGGGTGCTCGTCCCGGCGGCGGACAGAAAAAGACCCCTCACGCAGGAGGGGTCGCCACGCTGTCCGATCGGGTTCGGATCAGCGCGGCCGGGGAAGGAGGTACCCGCCGGACACGCCCGGCAGCCTACTCCGGTGTGCCGCGGCGGGCCGCCGTCAGCCCAGTTCGCGCACCAGCACGTCGCGCAGCGGGGTGTTCAGCTCCCCGGGCGGCCCGCTCGGGCTCAGGTGGATCCCCATCTGGCTGCCGTGGTACTCCCAGTAGGCGAAGCTCAGGTCGTTCTCCTCGAGCAGTGCCAGCATGTCGGCCACCCAGCGGTCCCCGCCCTTGTCCGGCATCTCGAAGGCCTGCCGCACGACGCCGAACTCCATGACCGACATCGGGACGCCGTTGTCGCGCCCGAACTGCAGGTGCTGCTCCATCGCGTGCTCGAGGTAGGTCCGGTCGCGGCCGAGGAAGCCCCCACCCGCGGCACCGGGCGACTGCCCGTACACGTCCAGCGCGATGGTGGCCGCGCCGTCACCGCCGACGCCCTCCCCCCGCATCCAGCCCTGGACGCGGTAGCTGTTGCCGGGGGTGACCGGGAAGAGGTGGCCGTCGTTGCTCCAGCCGGCGACCGCGGCGTCACCGGCCGGAGGGTCGGTGACGGCGAGGCTGGCGCCGTCGTCCACACCGTTCTGGGGCCGGTCGAAGCGGGTCGCCGTCCCGTCGCCGCCGCTGGTCCACGAGTACCAGTCCAGCGTGCCGTTGGGGTCGAGGGGATCGGTCACGATCTCGCGCAGCACCGCCCCGTCGGGACCGTGCTCGGTGACGGTGATGGCGTCGAACACCGCGGTGCCGGTCATGCCCCCGCCCGCGAGGACCAGCGGCATGGCCGCCACGGCCGCCGGGTCGTCGATGGGGACGATGCCGCTGTCGTAGAGCCGCCAGTCCGTGGTCCCGGCAGCCAGCGGCGGCGTGGACAGGCCCGCGTCGGGCAGCTGCACCCGCTCGCCGGTCGGCAGGATCGTCTCGGGGTCGGGGTAGGAGCCGCCGTCCTGGATGGGCCCCTCCACCCATGCGGCGTACTGGTGCGTGTAGTCGATCGGCTCGTAGAAGTGGAAGTCGTAGACGGCGTTGTCGTCGTCGACGAGGAAGTGGGGCTCGACCCCCGCGGTGCCGTAGCGCCCCTCGACGCCGTAGAGGGAGCTGATCACGAGCAGGTGGTTGGGGTCGACCGAGCGGACGGCGTCGACCAGGTCCGCGGCCATGTCCCGCCACTGCTGACCGTCGGAGTCCACGGTGACCGGCTCGTTGAACAGGTCGTAGGCGGCCACGGCGGGCTCGTCGGCGTACCGCTCGGCGATGTCGCGCCACATGTCGACGTTCCGCTCGCGCACCGCCGGGTCGGTCCAGACGTCGAAGCTGACCGCGTCGCTGGTGGGGTCCAGCCAGAACCCGCCGATCGGGGTGTGCAGGTCCAGGACGAGCCGGACCCCGTTCTCGCGGGCCCAGCCGACGTTCCGGTCCAGCCACTCGAAGAAGACCTCGCGGTCCTGGGCGTACCAGTCTCCGTCGAAGGCGAAGCGGACGTCGGTGAAGCCCATCTCCGCGACCCGCGCGAAGTCCTCCTCCGCGTGGTGCGGGGAGTCCAGCAGCTGCGAGGCGTCGAGGTCGCGGTGGTAGTCGTTGGAGAAGTTCACCGCCTGGAGCCGCACCGGCTCGCCGTCCAGGACCAGCCCGCTGCCCTGCGCCCGCACGAAGGACCCCGGCCCCGGCTCCTGCTCCCGCTCCGCGGTGCAGGCACCGGCCAGCAGCAGCGGGACGACCACCCACCCCGCCCTGCGACGGCCGGGACGGCGTCGGGTCGTGCTCCGCACAGCGGACCTCCTGGTACTCGGCGTTGTCCGGGGGCGACGGTAGCCGCCGCGGCGCCCACCGGGGAGTCGCTGACCCGGGGGAACCGCGACCGGCGAGGCTCGACCTCAGGTCGAGGTGGATGCGGGCCGGCGGGCCGGGGTCCAGCGCCTGACCGGGCGGGTCAGCCCAGCTGCGGGGCCACCTCGGCGGCCACGAGGTCCAGGTGGTCGAGGTCGGCGAGGTCGAGCACCTGCAGGTAGAACCGCGTCGCGCCCGCCTCGGCGTAGCGGCCCAGCACGTCGACGACCTCCGCCGGGGTGCCGGCCGCACCGTGCTCGCGCAGCTCGCCGACGTCGCGGCCCATCGCGGCGGCGCGGCGGGCCAGCTCGGCCTCGTCCCGCCCGACGCAGAGGACCAGGGCGGAGCTGAAGACCATGGAGCCGGGGTCCCGCCCGGCCTCCTGGCAGGCCGCGCGGACCCCCGCGAACAGCTGCGCGTTGTCCTCCACCGGGGCGAAGGGCACGTTGAACTCCGCCGCGTACCGGGCCGCCAGCCGCGGCGTGCGCCGCCTGCCCCGGCCACCGACGACGATCGGGACGCCGCCCCCCTGCACCGGCTTGGGCAGCGCCGGTGAGTCGCTGAGCCGGTAGTGCCGGCCGGGGAAGTCGAACGTCTCCCCCGGCGGCGTCCCCCACAGGCCCGCGATCACGGCGAGCTGTTCCTCGTACCGGTCGAAGCGCTCCCCGACCTCCGGGAACGGGATGCCGTAGGCGCGGTGCTCGGCCTCGAACCAGCCGGCGCCGATGCCCAGCTCCACGCGGCCGCCGCTCATCTGGTCGACCTGCGCCACCGCGACGGCCAGCGGGCCGGGCAGGCGGAACGTCGCCGCCGACACCAGCGTCCCCAGCCGGATGCGACTGGTCTCGCGGGCCAGCCCGGCCAGGGTCACCCACGCGTCGGTGGGACCGGGGAGGCCGTCGCCGCCCATCGCGAGGTAGTGGTCGGAGCGGAAGAAGGCGTCGAAGCCGGTCTCCTCGGTCCGCCGGGCGACGGCCAGCAGGTCGTCGTAGGTGGCTCCCTGCTGGGGCTCGGTGAAGATGCGCAACTGCACGCGGCGACGCTATCGAGGCCCTCCGCCGGTCGTCGTCGGGAGATCGCACTCGGGGTGTGCCCGTCGCGGCGAGCGGGCAGGATGACCGCCGAGACGATCAACCCGGAGGTGCATCCCGTGTTCCGCAAGAAGACGCACGGCCAGATCATCGGCGAGGAGCTCCAGGAGGGCCTCGCCCACATCGGGACGGCGGTGGCGGAGGCCGGACGGGCGGCGGCGGAACAACTCGCACCGCGGGTCGAGGCGGCCCGCGAGGCGACCGGACCGGCGCTCGACGCCGCGAAGCTCGCCGTCGTGCCGAAGGTCGCCGCCGCCGTGGCCGCGGCCGCACCGGCCGTCACGACCGCCCGCGAGGCCATCGCGCCCCGCGTCGAGGTCGCCCGCGACGCCCTGAGCCCGCGGTACGAGTCCGCCGTCCCCCACGTCACCTCGGCGGTGGCCGCCGCCCAGGCCGCGGCCACCCGGGCCGCGGCCGACCTCGGCCCGCGCGTGGAGGCCGCCCGCGAGGCGGCGCAGAAGACGCTGGACACGCTGGAGAAGGACGTCGTCCCGAGGCTGACCGCCGCCCAGGCGGCCGCCCTGGCCTACGCCGCGCCGAAGGTGCTCGCCGCCCGGGAGTCGGTCACCCCCGTGCTGGAGCACACCCGCGAGTCCATCACCGCGGGCCTGCACAACGCCCTCGAGCAGCTCGACGCCCGGCGGGAGGAGCTCACCGCGACCACCGCCGAGGCCAGGAAGCAGGCGGCCAAGAAGCGGCGCACCCTGGAGAGGAAGGCGGCGCGGACCACGACGAAGGCCAAGCGGGAGGTGGGCCTGGACTCCGCGCCCCGCCGCTGGCCGTGGCTGCTGGCCGTGCTCACGATCGGCGCAGCCGCCTTCGCCGTCCTCCGGCGGCGGAAGAACGACGACCTGTGGACCCCCGCCCCCACCGGCGACGGTCCCGTGCCCAGCTACCGGGAGGACCCCGTGCCCAGCTCACCCAGCAACTCCGGCAAGACCGTCTCCGACGCCCAGTTCGTCGCCGGCGACTCCGCCCCCAACGAGGCCGACATGGGGATGCGCGACGCGCAGCTCGTCGAGGGCGACGGCCCCGACACGGACACGGCGCCGGAGGACACCACGCCCGAGCCGTTCTCGAGCCGCGGCGGTTCCGACCAGGGCCCGACCGCCGGCCCCGCCGACAAGCAGGTCTGACCCCAGCCGTGCACGCCGCCCCCGCCGCTCCCGCGGCGGGGGCGGCGGTCGTTCGGAGTACCGTGGGCGATCATGAGTGAGACGGTGGCCCCGACCCCCTCCTCGGACTCCCCGATCGCGCCGTCCGGCCGCAAGTTGCTGCGCCTGGAGGTCCGCAACAGCCAGGTGCCGATCGAGCGCAAGCCCGAGTGGATCAAGACCCGGCTGAAGACCGGCCCCGAGTACACCGAGCTGAAGTCGCTGGTCCGCCGCGAGGGCCTGCACACCGTCTGCGAAGAGGCCGGCTGTCCCAACATCTACGAGTGCTGGGAGGACCGGGAGGCCACCTTCCTCATCGGCGGGGACCAGTGCACCCGGCGGTGCGACTTCTGCCAGATCGACACCGGCAAGCCCGCCGAGTTCGACGCCGACGAGCCGCGCCGGGTCGCCGAGAGCGTCGCCACGATGCAGCTGAAGTACGCGACGGTGACCGGCGTCGCCCGCGACGACCTGCCCGACGGCGGCGCCTGGCTCTACGCCGAGACCGTCCGGCAGATCCACGCCGCCGTCCCCGGCTGCGGTGTCGAGCTGCTCATCCCCGACTTCAACGCCGACCCCGGCCAGCTCGCCGAGGTCTTCTCCTCCCGGCCCGAGGTGCTCGCGCACAACGTCGAGACGGTGCCGCGCATCTTCAAGCGGATCCGGCCCGGGTTCCGCTTCGAGCGCTCCCTGTCGGTGCTCACCGCCGCCCGCGAGGCCGGGCTGGTCACCAAGTCCAACCTGATCCTGGGCATGGGCGAGGAGCCCGACGAGGTCGTGGAGACCATGCGGGCCCTGCACGAGGCCGGCTGCGACCTGCTGACGATCACCCAGTACCTGCGCCCCTCGCCGCGGCACCACCCGGTGGTCCGCTGGGTCAAGCCCGACGAGTTCGTGGCGTTCCAGCAGCAGGCCGAGGAGATCGGCTTCCCGGGGGTGCTCGCGGGCCCGCTGGTCCGCAGCTCCTACCGGGCCGGCCGCCTCTACCAGCAGGCCGTCGAGGCCCGGGGCCTGAGCCGCTCCGTCTGAGGGACGTCCCGGCCGGTTCCGCCGGGGCCGGCCGCGGCGCGCCCTATCCTCTGGGTATGGCACGCAGCAGGTCCACCGACTCCCCCGCCCCGACCGGCAAGGCCGGTCGCGGGCCGAGCGCCGCCCGGGGCCGGGGCGGGTCGACGGCCGCCGGCGCGACGTCGTCCGGCTCCGCGTCGGCTCCGAAGGGCCGCGGCGGCAAGCTCGGCAAGGACGGGCAGCCGAAGGTCGGGCGGCTGAAGAAGTTCGGCAACCAGGTCCGCATGATCAAGCAGGCCTACTCGCTGACCCGGAAGAACGACCCCAAGCTGCCCTGGGTGATGCTGATCGCCTTCGTGGCGGTCGCCGCGGTCGTCGAGCTGATCGGCATCCTGCTGAGCTCCCCGTTCGTCTTCATCCCGCTGGCGGTCATCCTCGGCGCGCTGGCCGCGCTGATCGTCTTCGGCCGGCGCGCGCAGGGGTCGGCGTACCGGCAGGTCGAGGGCCAGCCCGGCGCGGCGGCCTGGGTGCTGGAGGGCATGCGCGGCGACTGGCAGGTCAGCTCGGGTGTCGCCGGCACCACGCAGCTGGACGCCGTCCACCGGGTGATCGGCCGCCCCGGCGTGATCCTGGTCGGCGAGGGCGCTGCCGCCCGCGTGCGCCCGCTGCTGGCGCAGGAGAAGAAGAAGGTCGCGCGGATCGCCGGCGACGCCCCGATCTACGACATCCTCGTCGGCGACGAGGAGGGGCAGGTGCCGCTGCGCAAGCTCAGCGCGCACGTGATGAAGCTGCCCCGCAACCTCGACGGCGGCCAGCTCAACGCCCTGCGCAAGCGGCTGTCGGCCCTGGGCGGCGCACGCATGCCGGTCCCCGGCGGCCCGCTGCCCGGCGGCCGGCAGATGACGGTCAGCCAGCGCCAGGTCCGCCGCAGGTAGGACGGCGACGGGGGGGGGGGGGGGGGGGGGGGGGGGGGGGGGGCGGGGGGGGGGGGGGGGGGGGGGGGCGGGGGCGGGGCGGGGGGGGGGGGGGGGGGGGCTGGGGGGGGGGA
>NZ_JBJGYR010000016.1:0-135957 GCF_054050095.1 Geodermatophilus sp. SYSU D01105 | reverse complement strand
TCGCTCGCAGAGCTCGCTGCGATGCTCACTCGCTGTCGGCTCACGGTGCTCATGGTTCGCCTCCGCGCTCGCTCCGCTCCTCGCTCGCAGAGCTCGCTGCGATGCTCACTCGCTGTCGGCTCACGGTGCTCATGGTTCGCCTCCGCGCTCGCTCCGCTCCTCGCTCGCAGAGCTCGCTGCGATGCTCACTCGCTGTCGGCTCACGGTCAGCCGCCGATGGCCGACATCGGCCGGGAGGGCTGCAGGAAGCTGGGGTCGTCGATGCCGTGCCCGGGCAGCTTGGCGAGCGTGGCGATCCGCCAGCGGTCGGCCAGCTCGGCGTCGGTGGCGCCCTCGCGCATCGGCGTCCGCAGGTCGGATTCCTCGCGGGCGAACAGGCAGTTGCGGACCTGGCCGTCGGCGGTCAGCCGCGTGCGGTCGCAGGTCCCGCAGAACGACCGGGTCACCGAGGCGATCACCCCGACGGTCGCCGGGCCGCCGTCCACCAGCCAGCGCTCGGCCGGGGCCGAGCCGCGCTCCTCGGTGTCGGGCGTGAGGGTGTGTGCCCGGGAGAGCCGCTCGAGGATGTCCTCGGCGGTGACCATCTCCCCACGGGTCCAGGCGTGGTGGGCGTCGAGCGGCATCTGCTCGATGAACCGCAGCTGGTAGCCCTGCTCGAGGCAGAAGTCGAGCAGCGGGACGGCGTCGGCCTCGTTCATCCCCCGCAGCAGGACGGCGTTGACCTTGACCGGCGTCAGGCCGGCGGCCTGCGCCGCGGCGAGGCCGGCGAGCACGTCGTCGAGCCGGTCGCGGTGGGTCAGCTGCTTGAACCGGTCGCGGTCGAGCGTGTCGAGGCTGACGTTGATCCGGTCCAGGCCGGCCGCGGCCAGCGCGGGCGCGACCCGGGCCAGGCCGATGGCGTTGGTGGTGAGGCTGACCTCCGGCCGCGGGGTGAGCGCCGTGGCAGCCTGCACGATGCCGACGAGGCCGGGGCGCAGCAGCGGCTCCCCGCCGGTGAACCGGACCTCGCGGATGCCCAGGTGCTCCACGCCGATGCGCACCAGGCGGGCGACCTCGTCGTCGGTGAGGACCTCGACCTTGGGCAGCCAGTCCAGCCCCTCGGGCGGCATGCAGTAGCTGCAGCGCAGGTTGCACCGGTCGGTGAGGGAGACCCGCAGGTCGGTGGCGACCCGGCCGTGCCGGTCGACAAGCCCGCCGGTGCCGGGCACCGGATCCGGGCGGCGCACGACCGGGTCGGGCAGCGGAGTCGTCGAGGTCACGCCCTGAATGTAATGGCCGAGGACGACCCTGTGCCGCCTCCGGACGTGCGACGGGGGCGACCGGAGTCCCGGTCGCCCCCGTCCGGGCGTCAGGCGATGGGGGTGGGGGCCACCGGGTCCGGCGGCACCGGCACCGAGCCCTGGATGCGGTTGCGGGCCTGGCAGTCGCTGGTGCAGTTGGTGGCGCCGGCCGACAGCTCGATCGCGTCCTCGCCCAGCACGCCGCCCATCCGGCCACCGGAGGCCACCGACCAGCGGGTCGTCGTCCCGTCCTGGGAGAGCTTGGTCGCCACCTGGGGGCTGTCCTTGCCGAGCAGCATCTGGTGCGTCGCGTCACCGGCGACGCCGTCGCCGAAGTTGACCTTCCCGGTGAACTCGTTCACGAAGTAGAACAGGCCCGGGCCGAGGGTGTGGACGTACTCGACCGGGGCGCCGAACTCCTGCTCCATCTGGAAGATCCCGCCCTGCGGAGCGTCCTTGGCCTGGATCTTGAGCTTGCCCGCCGCGGTGGCGAACTCCGCGACCAGGACGCCGTCGCGCAGGCGCAGCTCGCTGATCCGCACGCCGCGCAGCTGGGCTGCGGTCAGCTGCGGCACCTTCGACGCGAAGACGACGGTCGGGGTCGTCACCATGCGCTGCGGATCCGGAGCGCCGGTCAGCGTGTAGCCGTGGACGCCGAGCGTGGCCGGGTCGATGGTGAAGGTGACGTGCCGGCCGTGGACGCCGATCGGGCCGGCGGGCGTGACGTCGCGCAGGCGGGCCTCCCGGCCGGCCCCGGGGTCGGTGGTGCGCCCGTTGACGACGACGGTGAAGTCGCCTCCCGTCGCGGAGGCCGAGGTCCCGCCTCCGTCGTCGGCGGACGCCGGGTCGTCGCCGCCCTTCGCCGCGGCGGTGCCAGGGACGAACAGGACGGCGAGCACCGCGAGCAGAGCGGGCAGGAGGCGGGGGCGGGAGGTCGGAGGCACGGGGCTCCTTCGGCAGGGGGATGCACCGCGTGTGCGGTAGCTCACACAGAGTGCATGAAGCTTCATGCAGCGTCGCGGTGACGCGCCCGGCCGGCCGGGAAAGCGGTGCCGGAGGGTCCGAGGTCGTTGCTACGGTCGACGGGCCACCCGAGAGACCGGCGGGCAGCCCCGCACTCGCCTGTGGCCAGGAAGCGCGAGAAGTCCGTGTCACCCCGCACCGTCTTCAGTCCCTACGTCCGCCTCTTCGCCGTGCCCGGCTCGGTGGCGTTCTCCTTCGCCGGGTGGGTCGCCCGCCTGCCCATCCCGATGCTCGGCCTCGGTGCCGTGCTGCTCGTCGCCGGGGAGACCGGCAGCTACGGGCTGGCCGGCGCGGTCTCCGGGGCACTGGCGCTGAGCTTCTCCCTCGCCAGCCCGCAGTGGGCCCGGGTGATGGACCGCCGCGGCCAGGGCGCCGTCCTGCGCTGGGCGATGACGGCCTACCTGGTCTCCGGCGTCGCCTTCGTGGCCGCGGTGACCGCCGGGGCGCCGCGCTGGTCGTGGTTCGTGCTGGCCGCCGTCTGCGGGGCCAGCGGACCGAACATCGGCTCGCTGGTGCGGGCGCGCTGGGCGGCGGCCCTCGAGGACGCCCGCGGACGGCAGACCGCCTTCGCCCTGGAGGCCGTCGTCGACGAGGTCGTCTTCGTCGTCGGCCCCCCGCTGGTCACCCTGCTGGCCACGCTCGTCGCGCCGCCCGTCGGCTTCCTCACCGGGATCGTCCTGGGCTCGGTCGGCGGCTTCTGGCTGGCCGGTCAGCGCGCCACCGAGCCGGCGCTGCACGTGCCCGACCCCGCGGCGCCTCCCCGCCGGTGGGCCGCCCTCAACGCCACCGTGCTGGTGGTGGCGGCGGCCTACGTGGCCGTCGGCGCGGTGTTCGGGGCGATGGACGTCGTCGTCGTGGGGTTCGCCGCCGCCGAGGGCGTGCCGGCGCTGGCCGGGGTCGCGCTCGCGGTCTACGCGGGCGGCAGCCTCGTGGCCGGCCTGCTCTACGGCGTCCTCCGGCTGCCGGGCACGCTGACCACCCGGTTCCTGGCCACCGCCGTCGCCTTCGGGGTGGCCGCGCAGCTGATGTGGGGCGTCGGCTCGCTGGTCGTCCTGGTCGGCGCGGGCTTCCTCGCCGGCCTGACGATCGCCCCCGTCCTGGTGTCGGGCACCTCGCTGGTGGAGTCCCGCGTGCCGCGGGCCGCGCTCACCGAGGCGCTGTCCTGGACGACGACCGGGCTGACGCTCGGCGTGACGGCGGGTTCCGCGCTGGCCGGCGCGGCCGTCGACGCATGGGGGGCGGAGAGCGCGTTCGCCGTCCCCGCCCTGGCCGCGGCGTTGGCCGGGCTGCTCGCGCTGACCGGGGCGCCGCTGCTGCGGCGCCGTTCGGAGGTGCCGGTGGGGAGGGTGCAGGCGGCCGCGCGGGTTGACGACGGCGTCAAGGGGTAGGCGCCTCTCGGGTGGCCCCGTCGTGAGTGCCGCCCCTCCCGACCGAGAGGAACGAGTGCCCGTGGCCACCGTGCCCACCATCCGCCTGAACAACGGCGTCGAGATCCCCCAGCTCGGCTTCGGCGTCTTCCAGATCCCGCCCGACCAGACCGCCGACGCGACGCGCACCGCGCTGGAGGTCGGTTACCGGCACATCGACACCGCACAGATGTACGGGAACGAGAAGGGCGTCGGCGAGGCCGTCCGCAGCTCGGGGATCCCGCGCGAGGAGGTGTTCGTCACCAGCAAGCTGAACAACAACCGGCACACGCGCGACGAGATCCTCCGGTCGTTCGACCAGAGCCTGGCCGAGCTCGGCTTCGACCAGCTCGACCTCTTCCTGATCCACTGGCCCCTGCCCACGGTGAGCGACTACGTGGCCCGCTGGAAGGTGATGGAGGAGATCTACGCCAGCGGCCGGACCCGCGCGATCGGCGTCTCCAACTTCCAGCCGCACCACCTGCGGAACCTGTTCGCGGACACCGAGGTCCGCCCCGCGGTCAACCAGATCGAGGTGCACCCCTACCTCGGCAACGAGGAGGCGCGCGCCTTCGGCGCCGACCACGAGATCGTCACCGAGGCGTGGGCGCCCATCGCCAAGGGTGCGGTGAACGGCGACCCGGCGATCAAGGAGATCGCCGAGCAGGTGGGCAGGACCCCGGCGCAGGTGACCCTGCGCTGGCACGTCCAGCGGGGGGACGTCGTCTTCCCCAAGTCGGTCACCCGCAGCCGGGTCGAGGAGAACTTCGCGATCTTCGACTTCGAGCTCGACGAGTCCGCGATGGCGGCCATCACCGGCCTCGACCGCGGCGAGCGGACCGGCCCCGACCCGGACACGTTCGACTACATCCCCGCCTGACCCGCTGACGCGCGAGCGGAGTGCCAGGGCGCGGACGACGCGTCCCTGGCACTCCGCTCAGCGGGTCTGCAGCAGGGCCGCCCGCACGATGGCCAGCACCGTCTCGCCGTCCACCCCCAGGCCCCGGGCCTGGACGGCGAGCTCGGCGGCCGTGCGCCGCAACTGCTCCTCCGCCGGCGCGGCCGGCCGGCCGGTGACGACGGTGCCGGTCCGCCGCCGGCTGGCCACGAGCCCGGCCGCCTCCAGCTCGGCGTAGGCGCGCGCCACCGTGCCGGTCGCCACGCCGAGGTCGGCCGCCAGGGCCCGCATGGTGGGCAGCCGGTCACCCTCCCGCAGCAGGCCGCCGTCGACGTAGGCGGCGATCTGACCACGGATCTGCTCGTAGGGCGGCGTCGCGGCGCGGACGTCCACCGTGATGTCGAGCGCCACCGCGGTCAGGCCGGGACGGCGGGCTCGCCGGCCGGTACGCCGGGCGCGCGGACGCCGGCGACCACGACGCCCGCCAGGAGGGCGGCGAGCCCGCACCCGGCTCCCGCGACGCCGAGGACTGCGGTCAGGTCCTGCCCGGTCGAGGCGGCCACGCTCCACACCGCGTGGCCGGCCACCGCCACCAGCCCGCCGGTCACCACCAGGGTCGTCGCGGCCGCCGCGCGCAGCACGCGGTGGGTCGAGGCCCGCCGCAAGGCCGCCTCCGCGCGCTCGTCCTCGGTCCCCACGGCCGGACGGGTGGCCACGACCCACAGCGCCGTCGCGGTCACGGCGGCCAGCACGAGCAGCCCGAGGCCGGCGGGGCGGCCGTAGACGAGCCCGGGGAACGGGCCGGCCGTCGCCTGGACCGGCGGGTCCTCGAGGGTCAGGCTCCGGCCGTCGGGTGCGGCCAGCGCGGCGCCGAGGGCGATCGTGGCGACGGCGCCGACCGCGGCGGCGGCGGTCGTGCGGACCAGCCACCCCGGGGCGGCGTCCAGCAGCCCGCGGCGCACCAGCCGGGCGCGGCGGACCGCACCGCTCGGCCGGGGCCAGGTGAGCTCGCCCAGGGCCAGGACGGCGGTGTGCGCGACGCCCGCGGCGATCGGCACCAGCAGGGCGGTCACCCCCAGGCTGCCCGGGGAGCCGGCGCCCAGCCCGGCCTGGCCCACGGCCACCGCCGCGGCGGCGCCCAGCAGGAGTGCGGCGCCTCCGGCGCGGGTGGCGTGCGTGCGGGCGGCGGCGACGGCGGCCTCCCGGCTCGGCGGGGTCCGCCGGGCGACCGCGGCGCCTCCCGCCACCGCGCCGACGAGGACGACCACCAGCAGCAGCGGCACCAGCGCCACGACGTCCTCCACTGCTCCATTGAGTCAAGGGATTGACACAATGATCGGTGGCGCGTCGTCGCGCAACCCCCCGGGCGGGGGTGCCGGCGGATCCCCTCCGCTCAGTCGGTCGTGACGAAGTCGATGAGCTCCTCGACCCGGCCGATCAGCGCCGGCTCCAGGTCGGTCCAGGTCCGCACGCGGGCGAGGACCCGCTGCGCCCACACGTAGCCGGTGTCGTCCTCCCAGCCCAGCCGGCGGCAGACGCCCTCCTTCCACGACTCGCCCTTGGGCACCGTCGGCCAGGCACGGATGCCGACCACCTGCGGCTTGACCGCCTGCCAGATGTCGATGAACGGGTGGCCGACGACCAGCGCGTGCGCGCCGGTCACCTGGTCGGCGATCCGCGACTCCTTGGACCCGGTCACCAGGTGGTCGACCAGCACGCCGAGCCGCCGTCCGGACGCCGGGCGGAAGTCGCGCACGATCGCCGGCAGGTCGTCCACGCCGTGCAGCGGCTCCACGACGACGCCCTCGATGCGCAGGTCGTGGCCCCAGACCTTCTCGACGAGCTCGGCGTCGTGCTTGCCCTCGACGTAGATCCGCCCCTCGCGGGCGACCCGGGCGCGGGCGCCGGCCACGTAGGTGGAGCCGGACGCGCTCCGGGTGGGGGTCGCCGGTGCCTTCGGCGTGGGCCGCACCAGCACGACCGGGCGGCCGTCGACCCAGAACCCGGGGCCCAGCGGGTAGGCGCGGACCTTCCCGAACCGGTCCTCGAGGTGGACGACGTCCTTCTCGCAGCGCACCACGGCGCCCACGAACCCCGAGCTCGGGTCCTCGACGACGAGGTCGCGCTCGGCCGCGACCTGCGGGGTGGGCTTCTTGACGGTGCGCGGGTGGACCAGGTCGTCGTACGGCGAGCGGGGAGGCACGCCCTCCAGGATGAGCAGCACCAGGCATCGGGACGGGGGCGACGCGCCGACGCGCCGATGCGCGACTCGCCGCGACGCGCCCGGCGGTGACGCGGTGACGCTCCGTAGCCGCACGTCCCGACGCGCTCGGCAACATCGGTTGCGCACGATCGACACACCGCGTGACCTGCGCGGACGCGGACCGTGGCCGCCGGCGGTCGTCGTCCGCGGGGGCCGTGCCGGGGCAGTCCCGGGCGTGTCGGACGGGCTTGTCCGTTTCGTGACCTGACTCCTGGTCACCCAAGCAGTCGACCTTTCCGCCAGTGCTCAGATGGGAGCGACGACGACGATGATCGGTACCGACGCCATCAGCCGTGTGATCGGCAAGGACGTGTACGACGAGTCCGGGGACAAGATCGGCTCGGCCTCGGAGGTCTACCTCGACGACGAGACCGGTCAGCCGGAGTGGGTCACCGTCCGCACCGGCCTGTTCGGCACCAAGGAGTCGTTCGTGCCGATCCGGCAGGCCGACCTCACCGACGACGGCCTCCGCGTACCGGTGAGCAAGGCCGCGGTGAAGGACGCCCCGAAGATCGACACCGAGGGCCACCTCTCGCCGCAGGAGGAGCAGGAGCTCTACCGCTACTACGGCATGGACTTCGGGTCGGGGTCCGCGGGGCGCACCGACACCACGACCGGCCGCACCGACACCACCGTCGGCCGCGTCGACCGCGACTCGACCACCACCGGGACGACGACCGGCACCGAGTCGACCACCGGGATGGCGACCACGGGCATGACCGGACAGGGGGTCGCCGACCGCGACCTGACCGACCGGGACCGCGGCCTGACCGACCGGGACCGCGACCTGACCGGCACCGCCGGGACCCACACCGAGCACACCGACACCCGCCCGGCGGTCGGCCGCGACACCTCCGGCCCCACGACGGACAACGCCATGACCCGCTCCGAGGAGCAGGTCAACGTCGGCACCCGCACCGAGGAGGTCGGCCGCGCCCGGCTGCGCAAGTACGTCGTCAACGAGACCGTGACCGAGACGGTGCCGGTCTCCCGCGAGGAGGTCCGGGTCGAGCGCGAGCCGATCACCGACGCCAACGTGGGCAACGCGCTGGACGGCCCGGCGATCTCCGAGGAGGAGCACGAGGTCACCCTCCACGCGGAGCGCCCCGTGGTGGAGAAGGAGGCCGTCCCCGTCGAGCGCGTGCGCCTGGACACCGAGACGGTGACCGACACCGAGACCGTCTCCGCCGACGTCCGCAAGGAGCAGATCGACGTGGACGACGCGCAGGGCACCGGCCGGGGCGGCGTCCTGGACCGCGACCGGGACGGGCGGATCGGCTGACCGCACCGGTTCTCCACGGCGCCCGCCCGGCTCGTCCGGGCGGGCGCCGTCGTGTCCCGGGGCGCCGTCCCCGGGCGCCGTCGCCTCCGTGGCCGCCGTCCGGACGGGGACGCTGCCCGGACGGGGACGCCGTCCCGACCGGGCAGGTGGGATGCTCGCAACGTGAGTGAGACCACGCTGGAGCCGGTGTCCGCCTCGGGCGACGGGTTCGCCGGCCCCGACGAGCTGGCCGCGGCCCTCGAGGGCACCGGGTACCTCCCCGACGAGGGGCTGGCCACGGCGGCCTACCTGGCCCTGGCGATGCACCGCCCGCTGTTCCTGGAGGGTGAGGCCGGCGTCGGCAAGACGGCACTGGCGCAGGCGCTGTCCCAGGTGACCGGGCGGCCGCTCTACCGGCTGCAGTGCTACGAGGGCCTGGAGGCCAGTCAGGCGCTCTACGACTGGGACTTCGGCCGGCAGCTGCTGCACCTGCGCGCCGCGGAGGCCGCGCACGCCACCGGGGACACGGAGACCCTCGAGGCCTCCCTCTACGACCGGCGGTTCCTGCTGGCCCGTCCGCTGCTCCAGGCGCTGGAGGACTCCCCGAGCGTGCTCCTGGTCGACGAGGTCGACCGCGCCGACGACGAGTTCGAGGCCTTCCTGCTGGAGGTGCTGTCGGACTTCACCATCTCGATCCCCGAGCTCGGCACGATCCGCGCGGTCACCCCGCCGCTGGTCGTCCTCACGTCCAACCGCACCCGCGAGGTGCACGACGCGCTCAAGCGGCGCTGCCTCTACCACTGGCTGCAGCACCCCGACTTCGACCGCGAGGTCGCCATCCTGCGCACCCGGCTGCCGCAGGTGACCGAGCAGCTGGCCCGCGAGGTGGCCAGGGCGACGGCGAAGCTGCGCACGCTCGACCTGCTCAAGCCCCCCGGCGTCGCCGAGGCCATGGACTGGGCGACCGCGCTGCACACCCTGGGCGCCCGGGACCTCGACCCCGACGTCGCCGCGCGGACGCTGGGTGCGGTCCTCAAGTACCGCGAGGACACCGACCGGGTGCACGCGCTGGCGAGGGGGGCGCTCTTCGGTGGCTGAATCCGCCGGTGTCGGGAGCGACACCCGTGTCGGGGGCCGCGAACACGGGGGTGTCGCTCCCGACACCGCTTCCCGGCGGGACAGGGACGTCGTCGACACGGTGCTGGGCTTCGCGCGCACCCTGCGCCACGCCGGGGTCGCCGCGAGCCCCGACCGGGTGGAGGCGATGCTGGCCGCGACCGGCGCGCTCGACGTCCTCGACGCCACCGACGTCTACTGGGCCGGGCGGCTGACCCTGTGTGCCGGCCCCGACGACCTGGACCGCTACGACGCCGCCTTCGCCGCCTACTTCGGCGGCGAGGCGCCGCGCGCGACCCGCTCGGCGGCGCAGCCGGAGCGGGTGCTGGCCACCACCGCTCCGCTGGAGGCCGGCTCCGGGCAGGGCGAGGAGGGAGAGCAGCCGCCGGAGCTCGCCGGCCGGGCCAGTGCCGACGAGGTGCTCCGGCACCGGGACGTCGCCGAGATGAGCGTGGCCGAGCGCGAGCACCTGCGCCGGCTGTTCGCGCTGCTGGTGCCGGCCTCCCCGATGCGCGCCTCCCGCCGGCGGCGGCCGAGCGCCCACGGCACGGTGCACGCGTCCCGCACGGTGCGCCACGCCCTGCACGACGGCGGGGAGGTCACCCGGCTGCTCCACCGCCGGGCCCGGCCACGCCCGCGCCGCGTCGTCCTGCTGATCGACGTCTCCGGGTCGATGAGCCCCTACGCCGACGCGCTGATGCGGTTCGCGCACGCGGCGGTGCGCGCGCACCCGGCCGCGACCGAGGTGTTCACCATCGGCACCCGGCTGACCCGCGTCACCCGGGAGATGCGCCTGCGCGACCCGGACAAGGCGCTCGCCGCCAGCGGCACCGCCATCCCCGACTGGTCCGGGGGCACCCGGCTGGGCGAGGTGCTCAAGGCCTTCCTCGACCGGTGGGGCCAGCGCGGGACGGCCCGCGGTGCGGTCGTCGTCCTCTGCAGCGACGGGTGGGAGCGCGGCGGCACCGACGTGCTCGCCGAGCAGATGTCCCGGCTGCACCGGCTGGCGCACGCGGTCGTGTGGGTCAACCCGCACAAGGGCCGCGAGGGGTACGAGCCGTTGACCGCGGGCATGCAGGCGGCCCTGCCGTTCATCGACGCCTTCGTGGCCGGGCACAGCATGGCGGCGTTCGAGGAGCTCGTGGGAGTGATCTCCCGTGCCTGAGGTGTTGAGCGGAGTGCCACGGTGCGGGTTTCCTGCACCTCCACACTCCGGTGGGAGAAGAGGCAGCGATGCGTGACGTGCTCGACGACCTGGTCGGCTGGTGGCAGGCGGGCGAGACCGTCGGGATGGGGACGGTCGTCGCCACCTGGCGCTCGGCACCGCGCCCGGCCGGCGCGTCCATGCTGGTGGGTCCCGACGGCACCGCCGTGGGCAGCGTCTCCGGCGGCTGCGTCGAGGGCGCGGTCTACGAGGAGGCCAAGGACGTCGTCGAGACCGGCGTGCCCACCCTCGAGCGGTACGGCGTCAGCGACGACGACGCCTTCGCCGTCGGGCTGACCTGCGGCGGCATCCTCGACGTCTTCGTCGAGCCGGTCTCCCGCGAGTCCTTCCCGGAGCTCGGGGAGATCGCCGAGTCCGTCGCGGCGCACGAGCCGGTCGCCGTCGTCACCTGCGTCGCGGGCCCCGAGGACCGGGTCGGCCGGCGACTGGTCATCTGGCCCGACCGCACCTCCGGCACCCTGGGCCTGCAGCGGCTGGACGACGCCGTCGCCGCGGACGCCCGCGGGATGCTCGCGGCCGGGCGCACCGGGCAGATGCACTTCGGGCACGACGGCGAGCGCCGGGGCGACGACCTCACGCTGTTCGTCAACTCCTTCGCCCCGCCGGCCCGGATGGTCGTGTTCGGCGCCATCGACTTCGCCGCCGCGGTCGCCCGGGTGGGCGCGTTCCTCGGCTACCGGGTCACCGTCTGCGACGCCCGCCCGGTGTTCGCCACGCCCAAGCGCTTCCCCGACGCCCACGAGGTGGTCGTGGAGTGGCCGCACCGCTACCTGCAGGCCGAGGTGGACGCCGGGCGGATCGACGAGCGCACCGTGCTCTGCGTGCTCACCCACGACCCGAAGTTCGACGTCCCGCTGCTGGAGGTCGCGCTGCGGCTGCCGGTGGCCTACGTCGGCGCGATGGGGTCGCGGCGCACGCACGAGGAACGGCTCGCGCGGCTGTCCGAGGCCGGGCTGGCCAAGGAGGAGCTGGCCAAGCTCTCCTCGCCGATCGGCCTGGACCTGGGCGCCCGCACCCCCGAGGAGACCGCCATCTCGATCGCGGCGGAGATCATCGCGGGCCGGTGGGGCGGCTCGGGGGAGCGGCTGACCGGCATCGAGGGCCCGATCCACAAGACCGCCGAGCGCTGAGAGAGGACCCCGTCCTCCCCACCCCTCGCACGCTCGGGGCGGGCCCCTGGACGGGGCCGACGTCGGGGGCCCTCCATAGCGGATCAGGTATACCGTTCCTGGTATGCCGCCGCAGCGTCGCAGCCGGTTCCCGGGCCTGGAGGGCCTGGCCGACCGCCGTCGCGAGCTCATCGAGGAGCTGGTGCGCCTCCGCCAGGAGAGCGACCTGAGCCAGACCGAGCTCGCCGCGCGCATGGGGACCTCGCAGTCCGCCGTCGCCCGGCTGGAGAGCGGTGAGCTCGACGCGCGGCTGTCCACGCTCGAGCGCTACGCGGCCGCCCTGGGCGCCACCGTCGACTGGCAGGTCCGACCGTCCGAGGAGTCGTCATGACCCGAGCCACCTGGCCACCTGTGCCGCCCGGTCCTCCCGAGCCGCCGTTCCCGCCGCGGACGCCGGAGTGGCCGCGCACCCCGTGGCGGCCCGAGCCGCGCCCGCCGGGGCCGGCCCCGTCCTCGGCGTCGGCCGCGGTGGTGGTGGGTGCGACCGACTGGCTGGCCGAGCGGCTGCTCGAGCAGCGCGTGGTCACCCTCGCCGGCGAGTTGGACGCCGAGGTGGTCAACCGGGTCGTGGCCGAGCTCGCGCTGCTCGACGCCACCGGGGACGGACCGGTCCGGCTGCAGCTTGCAGGTGTCAGCGCGGACCTGGACGGCGCGCTCACCCTGGTCGACGCCCTCGACCTCGTGGGTGCGCCCGTGCACGCGACCTCCCTGGGTACGCTCACCGGCGCCGCGCTGGCCGTGCTGGCCGTCGCCGACCGCCGGCAGGCCGGGACGCACGCGAGCTTCCACCTGTGCGAGCCCCGGGCTCCGCGTGGGGTCCCCGGCCACGAGGTGGAGGCCTGGGCCGCCGAGCACGCCCGGCAGCTGCGCCGGCTCCAGGAGCGGCTGGCCGGTGCGTGCGGCCGGCCGGTCGAGGAGGTCGCCTCCGACATGCGGGCCGGGCGGGTGCTCACCGCGGAGGAGGCCCGCGCCTACGGCCTGCTCGACGCCGGGCCGGTCCGCTGAGCGACCTCTCCCACCGGTACGACGTCGAGGTGGTCGGGCTGCTGGCCTCGCCGGTGCACCGGTACGGCGGGCGGCCCGCGGGCCCCGTCCCGGCGATGGACGGCGACCGGCGGCAGGAGATCGAGGTGCGCGCCGGTCACGGCGTCGTCGGTGACCGCTACGCGGGCCGGCCGGCGCACCGGGACGCCCAGCTCACCGTCATCGCCGTCGAGGCGCTGGAGGCCCTGGCCGCCGACCTCGGCGTGCCGCCGTTCGACCCGCTGCTGACCCGGCGCACCGTCGTCCTCCGCGGCGCGCAGGTGGAGGCGCTGCGCGGTCAGGAGTTCACCCTCGACAGCGGCGCGGGCCCGGTGCGGCTGCGGGGCGGCCGGCCGGCGCACCCGTGTGCCTGGATGGACGTCGTCCTCGCGCCCGGCGCCCACCGCGGGCTGCGCGGACGCGGCGGGGTGCGCTGCGCCGCGCTCTCGGACGGCGTGCTGCGGCTGGGGCCCGCCGTCCTGACCACCGCCGTCCCCCTGGACCCCGCCCGCGCGGGGGAGGCCGTGCTCCGCCGGTGACCGGAGTGCCGCGGTGCGGAGGGTGCGCCCCTCCTCCTCCGCTCAGCCGAGGAGGGTCCGCACCGCCGCGGGGGCCTGCGTCGGCCTGAGCAGCGGCGCGACCCGGCCGCCGCCGGCGGCGGCCAGCGCGGCGCAGCGCGCCACCGACTCCGGCTCCTCCGACAGCGACAGCACGTGCAGGTGCGCACCGGCACGGGCCAGCGCCGCCGCGGCCGGGAGGGGGTCGGGGCTGTCGGTCGGCACCCCGTCGGAGAGCAGCAGCACGTCGCGGGCGGCCGCGCGGGAGCCCGCCAGCTGGGCCGCCGCCGTGCGCAGGCCGAGGTCGAGGTCGGTCGTCCCGCCGCCGTCGAGGTCGAACAGCCGGTCGATGACGACGTCGGTGCGCGGGTCGGTCGACAGCGTCCGCAGCACCACCGCCCGGGACCAGAACGCGACCACCGCCAGCTCGTCACCGGGCCGCATCCGCTGCGCCAGCGCCGAGGCGGTGAGGACCGCGACGGCCAGCTCGTCGCCGGCCACCGAGCCGGAGGCGTCGACGAGGAGCACGCACGCCCGGCCGGTGGAGCGCCAGCCGCGCGTGTGCAGGTGCTCGGCGCGCCAGTGCGGCTCGGCGCCGCGGGCGGCGAGGGTGGCGTCCAGGTCGATGTCGCTGCCGGTGTCGTCGCGGCGGGTGACCACCCGTCGGGTGCCCGGGCGGTCGGGGACCCCGGCCCGCGGCGTCCCCACCGGCAGCCGGCAGGCCAGCGCCCGGGCGGCGGCGCGCAGCGCCGGGTCGAACGCCCGGCCCATGGCCGTGAGCAGCCGGTTGGCCGCGTCGGGGTCGCGGGCGGCGAGCTCGGCCAGCGCGTCCTCGTCGAGCTCGCCGAGCTGCGGGGAGACCTGCTGGAACTCCGGGTGCACCCGGGACAGCTCGTCGCGGCCGGCGCGGCGGGCCTGGTGCTGCCGGAGCAGCTGCTCGACGTCGTCGGGGTCCTCCGCGGGCGCCGGCCGCGGCGGACGGCGTCCCGGGGGCGCGCTCAGCCCGCCGTCCCCCGGCGGGGGTGGCGGTGGCTCGGGGTCGCCCGGCTCCTCGGGCGTCAGGCTTTTCCCAGCTCCTCACCGGCCCGCCGCCAGATGTCGGCGACGACGTCCTCCACCGGGCGCGCGGTGCCGTCGGCGAGGGTGACCTTGCCGGTGAGCGCGGCCAGCGCGGCGTCGAGGCCGGTGGCGTCCTCGACGGCCTCCTGCCCGCGGACGGTGGCCAGCTCCGCGGCGATCAGCACGGTGTCGATGGCCCCGCGCACGGAGGAGCCGATGCGCAGCTCGGGGTGGTCGCGGGTGATCCGCACGGTCCGGACCGCCCGGGCGACCAGGTCGGCCGGGCCCCCGGTCGCGGCGGCGACGACCGCCAGCTCCGCGGCCTCGTCCTGGTAGCCCATCGCCACGCGGCAGGACCGGTCGTAGAGCGCCGGCGTCACCCGCGCGGTGCCGACGGCGTCGAACGGGTTCATCGCCGCGACCAGCCGGAAGGTGGGGCGGGCGGCGACCCGGCCGAAGCGGGGCACGTGCATCTCCCGCTCGGAGAGCACCCCGAGCAGGACGTTCATCGTCTCCTCGGGGACCCGGTTGAACTCCTCGACGTAGAGGATCGCGCCGTCGGTCATGGCACGGGTGAGCGGTCCGGGGACGAAGTTCTCGGCGCGGTAGTCCTCGGTGAGCACCCGCGAGGCGTCGTGGTGGCCGACCAGCCGGGTGGGCGTCAGCTCGGCGTTGCCCTCGACCAGCACCAGCGGCACGCCCGCGCCGTCGGCCAGCGAGCGCAGCAGCGTCGTCTTGCCGGTGCCCGGCGGGCCCTCCAGCAGGACGTTGCGGCCGGCCGACAGCGCGGCGGCGACGACCTCGGCCTCGCGGATGCGGGCGACGACCCGCTCCCGGGCGACCCGGACCATGCCGGTCACGTCGAGCCGCCGGGCGGCGGTGGCGGTGCTCACGACGGTGCTCCTCCGGGGGTGGACGTGCGACCGGGGCGCCCCCGCAGGGAGCGCCCCGGCCCGGTGGCGGCCCCGTCCAGGGCACCACCCTGAGCCTGCGGAGGGTGGGGAGGACGGGGTCCTTCCTCAGTCGTAGATGATCACGCCGCGGATGTTCTTGCCGGCCTTCATGTCCTCGTAGCCCTGGTTGACGTCGTCGAGCTTGTACCGGTTGGTGATCAGCTCGTCGAGCTTGAGCTTCCCCTCCTGGTAGAGGCGGAGCATCTTCAGGATGTCGGCGCTCGGGTTCTGGTCGCCGAACAGCGCGCCGCGGATCTCCTTGGTGAACAGCGCCAGCATGCTGGGGTTGATCGGGATGCCCACGTCGGTGAGGTCGCCGAGGCCGGTGATCACGACCCGCCCGCCCTTGCCGATGGCGTCGAAGGCCTGGGCGACGTGCTCGCCCTTCAGCACCCCGACGGTGATCAGCGCCTTGTCCGCGCCCTGCCCGTTGGTGACGCTGCGGGCGAAGTCGGCGGCCTGATCGATGCTCTCGAAGGCGTGGGTGGCGCCGAGCTCCTGCGCCTTCTCGCGCTTGAAGGGGATCGGGTCGACGGCGATGACGTGGCTGGCGCCGGCGTGCGCCGCGCCCTGGACGGCGTTGATGCCGATCCCGCCGATGCCCATGACGATCACCGTGTCGCCGGCCTTGACCTCGCCGGCCTGCACGGCGGTGCCCCAGCCGGTGCCCACGCCGCAGCCGGTCAGGCAGGCGACGTCGAGCGGGATGTCATCGGGGATCTTCACCGTGGAGCGGACGTCGACGGTCGTCACCTCGGCGAAGGTGCCCAGGCCGCACATCTGGCCGACCGGTGTGCCGTCGGAGGTCTGGAAGCGGAAGCTCTCCGCGTCGTCCCACCGGGAGCCGACCAGCAGGTTGGCGCCGGAGTCGCAGATGTACTGCTGGCCGTTGGCGCAGTAGCGGCAGCGGCCGCAGCCGGGCAGGAACGAGAAGACGACGTGGTCGCCCTCCTTGAACCCGGGCGTGCCGGGGCCGACGGCGGTGACGACGCCGGAGCCCTCGTGGCCGCCGAGGAACGGGTAGTGGCCGACCTGCATGTCGCCGCTGGCGATGTGGTCGTCCGAGTGGCACAGCCCGGACGCCGCCAGCTTGACCTGGAGTTCTCCCTGTCGCGGGTCGTCCGCGACCAGGTCGGTGACCTCCCACGTGCCGGGAGCGGAGCGCAGGATCGCGCCGCGGGTGTTCACGGGCACAGTGACCTCCTCGTCGCCCTCACCACTGAGGGCTCGCCTGCATGCACCAGCGCATGACCGTGGCTGCACGGTATGGCGCGGGTCACACCGGGGGAAGGGCGCTGCAACGTTGCCGCTACCCCGGCTCCCGCACGCTGGGAGAGTGGCGCCCGTGTCGGGAGACCCCGTGGTGGTCGTCGGAGCCGGGCCCGTGGGGCTCACGGCCGCCCTGCTGCTGGCCCGCCGCGGGCTCGCGGTGCTGGTCCTGGAGCGGCAGCCGGCTCCGTACGGGGGCCCGCGGGCGGTCCACCTCGACGACGAGGCGCTGCGTGCCCTGGCCGACGCCGGGGTCGCCGACGAGTTCCTGCGGCTGAGCCGGCCGATGAGCGGGCTGCGGCTGCTCGACGGCCGGGGACGCACGCTGGCCGAGTTCGGCCGCTCGGCCGGTGCAGGCGTGCACGGCTGGCCGCAGGGCTCGATGTTCCACCAGCCCGACCTCGAGCGCGTGCTGCTCGCCGCGGTGCGCGGGACGCCGGGCGTCGAGCTGCGCCTCGGGGCGGAGGTCACCGGCCTGGTCCGGGACGACGGCCGGGTGACGCTGACCGTGCTCGACCGCGCCGCGGGCACCTCCGCGCCGGTCGCCGCGGCGGCGGTGCTCGGCTGCGACGGGGCGAACAGCACCGTCCGCCGGCTCGTCGGGGCCCGCATGCGCGACCTCGGGCCGGCCGACCGCTGGCTGGTGGCCGACCTGCGCTCGGCGTCGCCGCTGCCGGTCTGGCCGGGGGTGCACCAGGTCTGCGACCCGGTCCGGCCGGCCACGTTCATGCCGGTCGCCGGGGACCGCTACCGCTGGGAGTCCCGCCTGCGGCCGGGGGAGACACCCGGGGAGCTGACCGCGCAGCTGCCGGTGCTGCTGGGCGCGTACGGGGCGGCCGACGCCGAGGTGGTGCGGGTGGCCGAGTACGTCTACCGCGGTCAGGTGGCCGACCGGTGGCGCGACGGGCGGGTGCTGCTGGCCGGTGACGCCGCGCACCTCACCCCGCCGTTCATCGGTCAGGGGCTCGGGCTGGGCCTGCGCGACGTGCACCAGCTGGCCTGGAAGCTGGCCGCGGTGCTGACCGGCTCGGCCGGCGACGCGCTCCTCGACACGCACCAGGCCGAGCGGGAGCCGCACGCCCGCGCGCTGGTGCGGCTGGCCCTGCTGGTGGGCCGGCTGATGACCGGCGGGGGCGCGGCCGCGTCGACCGTCCGCCGCGGGGTCCTCGCGGTCGCGGCGCGCCTGCCGTCGGTCGCGGCGTTGGCCACCGACAGCCGGACCCCGCCGCTGCGCCGCGGGCCGCTCGTGGCGCGCCGCGGCCGGGCCGGGCGGCGGCTGGCCGGGACGCTGCTGCCGCGTGCGCGGGTCGGCGCCGGCGGGCGCACCTGCCCCCTGGACGACGTCCTGGGCCCGGGGACGGCGCGGCTGCGGCTGCTCGCGCCCGGGCGGGTGGCGGTGCGGCCGCAGGGCGGTGCCGAGGTGGCGGTGGCCGACGTCGACGGCGTCCTCACCGCGTGGTTGCGCCGCGCCGGGGCCTCGACGGTCGTCGTCCGCCCCGACCGGATCGTCGCGTCGGCCGGCTGACCTCGCTGCCCGCGGTGCACACCCGGCGCCCGGGTGCGGCCCGCGCCGGTGACCTGGGCATGCTGGCGGGCGTGAGCTATGACGTCGACGCCGTCCGTGCCCGCTTCCCGGCCCTGCGCGCCGGGGCCGCCCACTTCGACGGCCCGGGCGGCTCGCAGGTCCCCGACTCGGTGGCCGCGGCGGTCGCCGACACCCTCACCTCACCGATCGCGAACCGGGGGCGGGTGACCCGGGCCGAGCGCACCGCGGACGACGTCGTCCTGGCGGCGCGGCGGGCGGTCGCCGACCTGGTCGCCGGCGACCCCGGCGGGGTCGTGTTCGGGCGCAGCGCGACCCAGCTCACCTACGACCTCTCCCGCACCCTCTCGGCCGGCTGGGGCCCGGGCGACGAGGTCGTGGTGACCCGGCTGGACCACGACGCCAACGTCCGGCCGTGGGTGCAGGCCGCCGGGGCGCGCGGCGCGACCGTCCGGTGGGCGGACTTCGACCCGGACACCGGCGAGCTCGCCCCCGAGGCCGTGGCCGCCGTGCTCTCCGGCCGCACCCGGCTGGTGGCCGTCACCGGCGCCTCCAACCTCATCGGCACCCGGCCGGACGTCGCCGCCATCAGCGCGCTGGCGCACGAGGCGGGAGCGCTCACCTTCGTCGACGGCGTGCACCTCACCGCGCACGTGGCGGTGGACGTCGCGGCGCTCGGTGCCGACCTCTACACCTGCTCGCCGTACAAGTTCCTCGGCCCGCACTGCGGCTGCGTGGTCGCCGCGCCGGCCCTGCTGGAGACCGTGCGCCCGGACAAGCTGCTGCCCTCCACCGACGCCGTCCCCGAGCGGTTCGAGCTGGGCACCCTGCCCTACGAGCTGCTGGCCGGCACCACCGCGGCGGTCGACTTCCTCGCCGCGCTCGGCGGGCCGGAGGGGGACCGGCGCGCCCGTCTCGAGGCCGGCATGGCGGCCCTGGAGGAGCACGAGGACCGGCTGCGCGAGCGCATCGAGGACGGCGTCCGCGGGCTGCCCGGGGTGACGGTGTGGTCACGGGCGCGCCGGCGGACGCCCACCCTGCTGATGACCTTCGCCGGCCGCGACGCCGCCGACGCGTACCGGTTCCTCGCCGGGCGCGGGGTCAACGCCCCGGCCGGCTCCTTCTACGCCATCGAGGCCTCCCGCCGGCTCGGGCTGGGGGACACCGGCGGGCTCCGGGTCGGCCTGGCCCCCTACACCGACGACCGCGACGTCGACCGGCTGCTGGCCGGGCTCGAGGAGTGGCTCGCCGACTGAGCGGTGCGGCGTGCAACCACGCGTGGACCGCGGGCGGTACGTGGTCCACTGCCACGACCTCACCCACGAGGACCACGACGTGATGACCCAGTCCTGCGTGGGCGAGGACGGCGACGACGTCGACCCGGTCAACGCCGCCAGGGCGTCGAAGGACGCCGAGCCGGACGACTGATCCCGTCGGCGGGCTGCCCCGGCACGCGCCGCGGCAGCCCGCCGTTCCACGTGGAACGGCGACGTCAGGCGGTGCGCAGGGGCGGGAAGCCGGTGATGAGCTGGTCGAACGCCGCGTGCAGGTCGTCGGCGAGCGTGGTCGTGCCGTCGGCGAGCCAGACCTCGAACGCCGTCGTCGCCGCCGCGCGCGTGGTGGTGGCGACCAGCCGCGAGAGGAGCGCCCCGGGGCGGTCACCGGTGCGCCGCGCGACGTGCTCGGCGACCACCCGGTCGACGTCGGCGTAGCGGACCTGCGAGTGTGCCTGCAGCGCCGGCTCGCGCAGGATCAGCGCCATCCGCTGGCGGAGCATCGGCAGCTCGGCCGCGGCGTAGTCGTTGACCTCGACGTAGGCCGCGCAGATCGAGGAGAGCACCGGCTGGTCAGGGTGGGTGGCCGCCAGCAGGTCGTCCAGCCGCTGGACGTGGGAGGCGAAGTCGCCCCAGACCGCGTCGGCCTTGGTCGCGAAGCAGCGGAAGAACGTCCGCCGGCTGGTCCCCGCAGCCTCCGCGATCTCGTCCGCCGTGACCCGCTCGAACCCCTCCCGGGTGAACAGGTCCAGGGCGGCGCGCTCGATCCGGGCGCGGGTGTCGGCCCGGACGTCCCCCACCACCGCGGTCACGCGTCCCATCTTGCGGCACGCGGCGCCGCGTCCGGCCCCGTTCGCGCTGCCTGGTGAGCCGGCCTGCCCCGTCCGGGTCAGGCCACCGCCGTGCGGACCCCGAACGCGGCGTGCACCCGGTCCAGCAGCGCCGAGCGCGGCCGGTCCGGCGTGGGGCGCCACACGAACGCCAGCAGCGCGGGGGCCGTCGCGTCGGCGAGGGCGAGGACGTCGAGCCGCGCGTCCCCGGCCGGCATGGAGGCCGAGAGCACCGCCGCCCCCAGGCCCCGGGCGGCCAGGTCGGCGACCGCCTCGGGCGAGCTGGCCTCCAGGACGACGTCGACCCGGACGCCGGCGGTCGCACACGCCTCGTCGAACACCGCACGCACGCCGGTGCCGACCGGGAGGCACACGAGGGGGGTGGTGGCCAGGTCGGCCAGCGTCACCCGGCCGCGACCGGCCAGGGGGTGCCCGGTGGGGACGGCGGCGACGAGGGGTTCGCTGACCACGGTGGTGGCCGCGAGCCCCTCGGGCAGCGACAGGACCCCCACCAGCGCGACGTCGACCCGGCCCGCGCGCACGTCGCCGACCAGGCGCGCGGAGTCGCCCTCCACCAGCCGCAACGCGACCCCGGGGTGGGCGCTGTGGAAGCCGGCCAGCGCCTCGAACAGCGGGGTGAGGGTGCAGCCGACGACCATGCCGACGGTCAGGCTGCCGCGGACGACGCCGGTCACGTCGTCCACCGCGCGCCGCAGTCCGGCCGCCGCGGCCAGGGTGGCCCGGGCGCCCTCCAGGGCCGCGGTCCCCGCCGCCGTCATCGTCGCCGTACGGGTGGAGCGGTCGACCAGCCGGGCGCCCAGCTCCCGCTCCAACGCCCGGATCTGCGCACTCACCCCGGACTGGCTGATGTGCACCCGTTCCGCGGCGCGCGTGAAGCTCGCCTCCTCGGCGACGGCCACCAGGTACTCCAGCTGGCGCAGCTCCATGAGCCCATCTTCTCATCCCCAGAAGGACGATGAGTTGGACTTCTGGGGTTCCGGCCACGAGGGTCGAGGTGTCCACCCGACCACCGAGGAGGAGCGATGGCCACCGACCCGGCCACCCTGGCCGAGACCTACTTCCGTGCCTGGCAGGAGGGGGACGCCGACGCGCTGCGCGCCGTGCTCGCCGACGACGTCACCTTCCGTGGACCGCTCGGCACCGCCGACGGCGTCGAGGCCTGCCTGCAGGGGTTGCAGGGCCTGGGCCGTGTCCTCACCGGGATCGCGGTGCAACGCCGGTGGGTCGACGGCGACGACGTCGTCACCTGGTTCGACCTGCAGACCAGCGTCGCACCGGCCGCGCCGACGGTGAACTGGAGCCGCGTGCGCGACGGCCGGATCGCCGCGATCCGGGTGACGTTCGACCCGCGCGAACTCCTCTCCGGACTCGGCCGGTGACCCGTGTTGCCCGTGGCACTCGGTGTCACTAGCGTCCACCCCACGTCGTGACCACGATCACAGGGAGGCCCCGTGCCCGAGCCCACCGAGACCCAGGTCGACCGCACCGAGGGCGTGGCGCCCGCCGCCGAGGAGGCGCTGGTCGAGGAGTCGCTCGTCGAGGAGGTCTCCATCGACGGCATGTGCGGGGTGTACTGATCGACGCCCCCGTCGCGGCGCCGGCCGGGCCGATGGGGAACGCCGGCGCCGCACCGCCGCCGGGTCCTCCGCCCGGCTCCGCCTTCGACCCGTCGCTGCCCTGGCGGCGGGCCCGCTCGGTGGCGCTGCGTCCCGAGCCGTTCGGCGCGCTGGTCTACCACTTCGGCAACCGGAAGCTCTCCTTCCTCAAGTCGAAGACCCTGGTCGCGGTCGTGGAGACGCTCGCCGACCACCCCAGCGCCGAGGCGACCCTGGTCGCGTGCGGGGTCCCCGAGGGCCAGCGCCCGGCCTACGTCCGGGCGCTGGCCGACCTGGCGCGTTCGCAGATGATCGAGCTCCGGGAGGCACCCGCATGAGCACCCCACGACGTCCCTCCGCTCCGTTCCACGACGCCGAGGGGACCCCGCGGTGACCGCCGTCCTGCCGTCCCGACCCGCCGCCCCACCCCGACCGACCGGCGGACGGCTGATCGACCAGTTCGAGTACGGCCTCGACGCGCCGATCTGCCTGACCTGGGAGCTCACCTACGCCTGCAACCTCGCCTGCGCGCACTGCCTGTCCTCCTCGGGCCGGCGGGACCCGCGGGAGCTGTCCACCGCCGAGGCCGAGGCGGTCATCGACGAGCTGCAGCGGATGCAGGTCTTCTACGTCAACGTCGGCGGCGGCGAGCCCACCGTGCGGCCGGACTTCTGGCACCTGCTCGACTACGCGATCGACCACCACGTCGGCGTCAAGTTCTCCACCAACGGCGTCAAGCTCGACCGCGAGCGCGCCCGGCAGCTGGCCGCGACCGACTACGTCGACGTCCAGATCTCCCTGGACGGCGCGACCGCCGAGGTCAACGACCGCGTCCGCGGCAGCGGGTCGTACGCCACCGCCGTGCGGGCCCTGGAGAACCTGGCCGAGGCCGGGATGCGCGACTTCAAGGTGTCCGTCGTCGTCACCCGGGAGAACGCCGGCCAGCTCGACCAGTTCAAGGCCCTCACCGACCGGTACGGCGCCCAGCTGCGGATCACCCGGCTGCGCCCGTCCGGCCGCGGCGCCGACGTCTGGGACCAGCTGCACCCCACCCAGGCCCAGCAGCGCGAGCTGTACTCCTGGCTGCTGGCCAACGGCGACCGCGTGCTGACCGGCGACTCCTTCTTCCACCTGTCGGCCTACGGCCAGGCGCTGCCGGGCCTGAACCTCTGCGGCGCCGGCCGGGTGGTCTGCCTGATCGACCCCGTGGGCGACGTCTACGCCTGCCCGTTCGCCATCCACGAGCAGTTCCTCGCCGGCAACGTCCGCGACGAGGGCGGCTTCCAGCGGGTGTGGCAGCACTCCGACCTGTTCGCCGAGCTGCGCAGCCCGCAGACGGGCGGCGCGTGCACGAGGTGCGCGCACTTCGACGCCTGCCGGGGCGGCTGCATGGCGGCCAAGTTCTTCACCGGCCTGCCGCTGGACGGCCCCGACCCCGAGTGCGTCCAGGGCCACGGGGAGAGCGCGCTGGCCGCTCGTGACGGGGCGGCGGTCGTGCCGAAGAGCTCCGTCGACCACTCGCACACCGGCCCGGTCCGCGGCCAGCCGACCCTGCTCGGCATGCCGTCGATCCCCGCCAAGGCCTGCGACGAGTCCCCGCTGGCCGGGCTCGACCTGCGCTGAGGCTGCTCGAACCGCTGGTCCTGGCCGGCCGGACGGCGCCCTCCCGGGTGCTGTTCGGCCCGCACGTGACCAACCTCGGGCGCGGGCGGGCGCTGTCGGAGCGGCACGTGGCCTACTACGCCCGCCGCGCCCGCGGCGGCTGCGGCGTCGTCGTGACCGAGACCGCGTCGGTGCACGAGAGCGACCACCCCTACGAGCGGGCGCCGCTGGCCGCCGACTGCGGCTCCGGCTGGGCCGCCGTCGTCGCCGCCTGCCGGCCCTCCGGCGCGCTGGTCCTCGCCGGTCTCGGGCACACCGGGGCGCAGGGGACGAGCGCGCACACCCGGTCCGCCCTCTGGGCGCCGTCCCCCGTGCCGGACGTCGTCACCCGCGAGGTCCCGGCGGAGATGGGCCCCGCCGAGATCGACGCCCTGGTCGACGGCTTCGTCGCGGCCACCCGGACCGCCGTCGCCGCCGGCGTCGACGGCGTGGAGGTCGACGCCGGGCCGCGGTCGCTGCTGCGCCAGTTCGCCTCCGGGCTGACCAACACCCGCTCCGACGCGTACGGCGCCGACCGGCTGCGGCTGCTGCGCGAGGTGACGGCCGCCGTCCGGGCGGAGCTGGGACCGGGCCGGGTGGTGGCGCTGCGGCTGTCCTGCGACGAGGGTGCCCCCTGGGCCGGGATCACGCCCGCCACCGCCGCCGGGTACGTCGCCGAGCTCGCGCCGCTGCTCGACCTGCTCGTCGTCGTCCGCGGCAGCGGGGTGGCCCTCTCGTCCTACCGCCCCGACGGGCACGTCCGGCCCGGGTTCAACGCCGACCTCACCCGCGCGGTGCGGGCGGCGGCCGGCGGCACCCCGGTGGTCCTGCAGGGCTCGGTCGTGGACGTCGGGGCGGCCGAGGCCGCGCTCGCGGGCGGGACCGCCGACGCCGTCGAGATGACCCGCGCGCAGATCGCCGACGCGGACCTGGTGGTCGAGACCCGCGCCGGGGTGCCGGTGCGCCCCTGCACTCTGTGCAACCAGGCCTGCCGGGTGCGCGACGTCCGCAACCCGCTGGTCAGCTGCGTGGCCGACCCCCGCAGCGGCCACGAGACCGAGGACCCCGCCGAGCCGCCGGACGGCGCCGGGCGCCGGGTGGTCGTGGCCGGCGGCGGGCCGGCCGGCCTGGAGGCGGCACGGGTGCTGGCCGGAGCCGGCGCCGACGTGCGGCTGGTCGAGCGCGGCGACCGGCTCGGCGGGGCGCTGGCGGTGGTGGCGGCGCTGCCCGGCCGGGAGCGGTTCGCCGACCTCACCCGCTGGCTGGTCGCCGAGGTGGAGCGGCTGGACGTGCGCGTGGAGCTGGCCGCGGAGACCGCGGCGGCCGACCTGGTCGCCACCGGCGCCCGGCCCGGGCCGCCGGCGGCCGCCGGTGCGCTGACCGCCGCCGACGTCCTCGCCGGGGCCGACCTGCCGCCGGGCCCGGTGGTGGTGCACGACCCCGCCGGGGGCCCGGCCGGCGCCGGGGTGGCCGAGCTGCTCGCCGGCCGCGGGCGCGAGGTCACCGTGGTGACCCCGCACGACGTCGTGGGCGTGCGGCTGGGGGAGGACCTGGCCCCCGCCAACGCCCGGCTGCTGCGGGCGGGGGTGCGCCGGCGCACCGGGACGGTGCTGCGGGCCGTGGCCGACGGGTCCGCGGTGCTGGCCGACCGGTGGACCGGTGCGGAGAGCCGCATCCCGTGCGCCGTCCTCGTCGAGGCCGGCCCGGGCCGGCCCGGCGACGTGCCGGCCGGGGTCCTCGCGGCCGGTGACGCCGTCACGCCGCGGACCGTCCTCGAGGCCGTGCTCGAGGGGCGGCGCGCGGCGGTCGAGCTGCTCAGCCGGCCGACCTGAGGCCCCCCTCCGGCAGGAGGTCGGGCAGCAGGTCGGCCAGCGTGAGCGCGGCGAGGAACACGAGCAGGACGGCGACGGTGAACACGGGGGCACCTCCAACGGGGACGTGTCCCCACCGTCCCGCCGCGCCCTGGGCGCCGGGCCCGCCCCCGCTGGGAGTCGCCTGTGAGCAGCGTGCCCCTAGAGGTCGACCTTCGCGTTGTCGCCGGCGTCGATGCGCTGCCCGGTCGCCTTGGCCTTGACGAAACTGAACGCGGTGGCCAGCCGGCCGCCGGGGGCGTCCCAGTACTCCGCCGAGTCGGCGTCGACCTTGACCAGCAGGGTGGAGGGGTCCTCCGGACCCTGCGGCAGCCACGCCTCGACGCCGCCGTTCCACAGCTCCTTCTTCTTGGCGACGTCGTCGACCACCGCGGCGTACCCGGTCAGCGACACCCAGGTGCCGCCGGACCCGATCCCGACGTTCACCTGCGGAGCGGCCGCGATGTGGGTGAGCCACTCACTGCCCCGCTCGGCGAAGAACCACAGGTCGCCGTCGAACTCCACCTCCTGGAGGGTCATGGGGCGGCTGGTCAGCTTCCCGTCGGGCGCGGTCGTGGTGAGGAAGCCGAAGCGCTCCCCCTTGATCAGGTCGGCGACCTTGCGGGTGTCGTCGGAAGTCATGGCGGGGGAGTGCCCTGCGCGGCCGTGCCCGAAGCCTGGTTCAGAGCGCGTCGAGGTAGCGCCAGGCGCCGCCCTCCCGCACGAACCGGCTGACCTCGTGCTGGCTGCCGGTCTCGCCGGCGTGCCGGTACCAGGCCCGGAACTCGACCGTGCCCTCGTCGGCGAACAGCCCGCCGCCGGTGGTGCCGAGCACGTCCAGCCCGGTCCAGCGGACATCCGGGTCGAGCTCCAGCGACCGCGGGCGGGTCGTCGGGTGCCAGGTGGCCAGCAGGTGGGCGGGGTCGCCGACGGCGAAGGCGCTGTACCGGGAGCGCATGAGCTGCTCGGCGGTGGACGCCGTCGCGGTGCCCGCGTGCAGCCGGCCGCAGCACTCGTCGTAGGTGAGCCCGGTTCCGCAGGGGCAGCGTCGAGGGGCCATGCCCGGCAGTCTCTAGGGTCGCGGCGGCGGGAGGAGGTGGCGGTGCGGTACGAGCGGCTCGCGGCGCCCCTGCGCGTCGGGCCGGTCACCCTGCCCAACCGGGTCGTCTTCCCGGCCCACCTGACGAACTTCGCCGTCGACGGGCTGCCCACCGCCCGGCACGCCGCGTACTACGCGGCCCGGGCCGCCGGCGGCGCCGGGCTGGTGGTCACCGAGGAGTCGACCGTCGACCCGGCCGACCGGCCCTACGAGGAGCTCGTCCGCGGGTACGACGACGCCGTCCTGCCCGGCTGGCGGCTGGTCACCGGCGCCGTCCACGCCCACGGCGTGCCGGTGTTCGCCCAGCTCAACCACAACGGCGGCCAGTCCGACTCCACCCACACCCGCGCGCCGGTCACCGCGCCGTCCCCGGTCCCCGACCCGCTGTTCGGCGAGGTGCCGCGCGAGGCGTCGGCCGCCGACCTCGCCCGGCTGGTCGCCGGCTACGCCGACACCGCGGCCCGCTGCGCCGCCGCCGGTTTCGACGGCGTGGAGGTGCAGGCCTCCCAGTCCTCGCTGGTCCGCCAGTTCCTGTCCCCGGCGACCAACCGGCGCACCGACGGCTACGGCGGCCCGCTGGAGCACCGCGCCCGCTTCCTCGTCGAGGTGCTCACCGCCGTCCGCGAGGCGGTCGGACCCGGTCGCGCCGTCGGCGTGCGACTGGCCGGCGAGGAGGGGGTGGACGACGGGACGACGCTCGCCGACGCCGGAGCCGTCGCCCGCCTGCTGGCCGCGGCGGGGCTGGTCGACTCCGTGAGCACCACCGTCGGCGTCGCGACCGCGACCCTCGAGCGGGTCGCCCCCCCGATGACCACGCCCCCCGGGTACGCCCGGTACGTCGCCGCGGCGATCCGTGCGCAGGTCCGGGCGGTGGCCGACGTCCCGGTGATCGGGGTCGGCCGGTTCCTCACCCCGGCGCAGGCCGAGCGGGCCCTCGCCGACGGTGACTGCGACCTGGTCGGCGTGGCCCGCGGGCAGGTCGCCGACCCCGAGTGGGCCGCCAAGGCGCTCACCGGGCGGGCCGGTGAGATCCGCCGCTGCCTGGGTTGCAACCAGGAGTGCGTCGGCCGGGTGGGGCTCAACCGGCCGCTGGGCTGCGTGGCCAACCCGCGGGCCGGCCGGGAGGCCGCGCTGCCCGTCCCGGCCCGCCGGCGCCGGGTGCTGGTGGTCGGGGGCGGGCCGGCCGGGCTCCGGACCGCAGCCACCGCAGCGCAGCGCGGGCACGCGGTCACCCTGCTGGAGCAGGACCCGCGCACCGGCGGCGCGATCCGGGTCGCCGCGTCCGCGCCGGGCCGGGACGGGCTGCTGCCGCTCGTCGACGACCTGGCCGCCGAGTGCGCGCGGGCCGGGGTCGACGTCCGCACCGGCGTGCGCGCGACCGCCGACGACGTCCGGGCGCGGGCTCCCGACGTCGTCGTCCTCGCGACCGGGGCGCGGCCGGCCCGGCCCGCGTGGGCGGGGGACAGCGCGCGGGTGGTCGACGTCCGGGAGGTGCTCACCGGCGCGGTGTCCCCGGCCGGTGACGTCCTCGTCCTCGACGACCTCGGGGCCGCCGCCGCGCCGTCGGTCGCCGAGTTGCTCGCCACCCGCGGCTGCGCGGTCGAGGTCGTCACCGCGGCGATGGTCGTCGGGCAGGACCTCGGGCTCACCCTCGACCGGCCGCGGTGGCAGCGCCGGGCCGCCGAGCTGGGCATCCGGCAGAGCACCGACCTGGTGGTCCAGGGGGTCGAGGGGCGGGTCGTGCGGCTGCTGCACCACCCGACCGGCGGAGCGGAGCAGCGCCGCGCCGACTGGGTGGTGGTCGCCACGCACGCCCGGGCGGACGACGAGCTGTGGCACGCCCTGCGCGACAGCGGCCTGGAGGTGCACCGGGTCGGGGACTGCCTCGCCCCGCGCCGGGCCGGGGCGGCCACCCTGGACGGCGACCGGGTCGGCGCGGCGCTCTAGCGGAGGAGGACCGGCGGGTCGCCGCGCGCAGCTCCGCCGCTCAGGGGGCGTAGCGGGCGCGCAGGCCGTCGAGGATGAGGTCGAGGCCGAACTCGAACGCGGCCGAGTGCGGGCGCTCGAGCAGCTCGGAGATGGCGGCGAGCAGGACGGGCTGGCTGGCGAGCAGGTCGGCCCGCAGGTCGTTCAGCTCCTCGTCGTCCGCGGCCGGCAGCGGCTGGTTGCGCCCCCGCTCGGCCTCGGCCTGCCACTCGATGGCGCTGCCGATGACGTAGGCGCCGATCGCGAACAGCGTCTGCTGGGCCTCGCCGGGGGTGAGCCCGGCGTCCACGAGCACGCCGAGCACCCGCTCGATGCCGGGCAGGTTCTCCGGGCTGGGCCGGTTGCCGGCGAGCACCCGGGGGGCGTCCCGGGTCGTGGTGAGCGCCTCGAACAGCCGCCGGGCGTCCGCGCGCAGCCACTCCCACCACGGCTGGCCCTCGTCGGGCCCCGCGTAGGCCCGGCCGCTGCGCCGGAGGAGCTCCTCGGCCATGAGGTCCATGAGCTGGCGCTTGTTCTCCACGTGCCAGTAGAGCGTCGGCCCCGAGACGCCCAGCCGCGCGGCGATCCGCCGGAACGAGACCGCGTCGAGCCCGCCCTCGGCGAGCAGGGCCAGCGCGGCGTCGACGACAGCCTCGCGGGACACCGGCGAGCGCTCCACCGTCTTCACGCTTGACAGCCTAACGGTGTGAGAGGACGGTGGCCGCCGTGTCTAACGCCGTTAGAGGGCCGGCCATCGAGGTGACCGGCCTGACGAAGACCTACAAGACCGGTGACACCACGGTGGAGGCGGTCAAGGGCATCGACCTGCGGGTCGAGGCCGGGCAGACCTACGGCTTCCTGGGGCCCAACGGCGCGGGGAAGTCCACGACCATCGAGATGCTCTGCACCATCCGCAACCCCACGTCCGGCACCGCCCGGGTGGCCGGGTACGACGTCGTCTCCGAGCGCGACCAGGTGCGCCGGCGGATCGGGCTGGTGTTCCAGCAGCAGACCCTGGACCTGCAGCTCACCGCCGAGCAGAACCTGCGCTTCCACGCCGAGCTGTACGGGCTCTCCCGGGCCGAGGCCGACCGCCGCATCGACGAGGTGCTGGAGATGGTGGCGCTCGCCGACCGCCGGTCGGACACCGTGCAGCGCTTCTCCGGCGGGATGAAGCGCCGCCTGGAGATCGCCCGCGGCCTGGTCCACGCCCCGCAGGTGCTGTTCCTCGACGAGCCCACCATCGGGCTGGACCCGCAGACCCGCGCCGCGATCTGGGCGTACCTGCACGACCTGCGCCGGACGACGGAGATCACCGTCTTCGTGACCACGCACTACATGGACGAGGCCGAGCACTGCGACCGGATCGCGATCATGGACCACGGCGACATCGTCGTGGAGGACACCCCCGAGGCGCTCAAGTCGAGCGTGGGCACCGACCGGATCGCGCTGCGCACCGACGACGACGAGCTGGCGATCGCCCGGGTCCGGGAGCGGCTGGGCGTCGAGGCCGGCGTCCACGAGGGCCAGGTGACCCTCGCCGTCGCCGAGGGCGCGCAGGTGGTGCCGCGGCTGTTCACCGAGCTCGGCGTCGGCATCCGCTCGGTCACCGTCACCCGGCCCAGCCTCGACGACGTCTTCCTGACCTACACCGGCCGCACGATCCGAGACTCCGAGGGGCCCGGCGCGCCGGCGTTCCCCTTCGCCGGGAGGCGCTGACAGATGACGACCCGCGACACCGCCGTCCCGCCCGCCCCGGCACGCGACCGGCTGCCCGAGGTCCGCAGCGACCTGGCGCACGAGCTGCGCGCCGTCTGGGTGGTCATGCGCCGCGAGCTGCTGCGGCTCCGGCAGGACAAGGCCCGCATGCTCACCATGCTGCTGCAGCCGCTGCTGTTCATCTTCGTGATGGGCACCGGCCTGTCGAGCATCGTGGACACCGGCGGCGGCACCAGCTTCCAGGCCTTCCTCTTCCCCGGCGTCCTGGCCACGTCGGTGCTGTTCACCGCCGCGTTCGCCGGGATCTCCCTGGTCTGGGACCGGGAGTTCGGCTTCCTCCGCGAGATGATGGTCGCCCCGATCTCGCGCGGGTCGATCATCTGGGGCAAGTGCCTCGGCGGCGCCGTCGTCGCCACCGTGCAGAGCCTGGTGCTGCTCGCCCTGGTCGGGACGGTCGGCATCCCCTACTCGCCGCCCCTGCTGCTGGCGCTGGTCGGCTGCCTGTTCCTCGGGTCGCTGCTGCTGACCGCGCTCGGCGTGCTGCTCTCCACCCGCATCAAGACCATCCAGACGGCGATGCCGGTCAGCCAGCTGCTGATCATGCCGATGATGTTCCTGTCCGGGGCGCTGTTCCCCGTGTCCGGGCTGCCGGACTGGCTCGCCGTCCTCACCCGGCTCAACCCGCTCACCTACGTGGTCCAGCCGATGCGGCACCTGACGCTGGAGCACCTCGCGCTCACCGGCGAGGAGCGCGAGCGGCTCCTGCCGGTGATCACCTGGTTCGGCTGGGAGGTGCCGGTCGGGGTGCAGCTGCTGACCGTCGCCGTCATCACCCTGAGCCTGGTGACCGTCGCCGCGCGGGTCTTCAAGACGGCGGAGTGACGCCCGTCGGCGTGCCACGATGCGCGCCGTGCCGATGACGAAGCGGTCGGTCACCACAGCCGCCGCGGGCCCCGCCCGACGACCCCCCGCCCCCGACGGCACCGGGGCCCGGCCCCGCACCGGTCCGATCCGCCGGATCGTCGTGGGCTCGCTGGTGGCGGGGGCGGCCGGCGCCGGCGTGCTGACCCTCGTCGTCGTCGGCGGAGCCCGCGAGCACGTCGTCACCGGGTCGGCGCTGCTGGGCTTCGCCTCCGGCTGGCTGGTGCTGGCGGTGCTGTCCGCTCGGCTGACCAGCCAGCCGCAGCGATGGGCACTGGTCCCCGCTGCCGGGATGGCCGCCACCGGCCTGGGCCTGCTGGTCCTCGCGCCCGGCGACCGCGGGCTGACCGCCGCCGGGTGGTGCTGGCCTCCGCTCCTGCTCGTGCTCGCCGTGTGGACGGCGGCCCGCGTGCGTCGCTCGCTGGCCGCCGGGAGCGGGCGGTGGGTGCTGTACGTGGTCGTGCTGGCCATGGTCCTCGCCGCCGTCGGCGGGGTGGTCGAGACCGTCGCACGCGTCACCGACCAGCGCAGCCTGGCCATGCCCGGGCAGTCCCACGACGTCGGCGGACGGCGGCTGCACCTGGACTGCACCGGCTCGGGCAGCCCCACCGTCGTGCTGCAGAGCGGGCTCGGCGAGATGTCGGCGAACTGGGCCCGCATCGCACCGGAGGTCGGCCGCACCACCCGCGTGTGCGCCTACGACCGCGCCGGCCAGGGCTGGAGCGACGACGCGCCGGACCCGCAGGACGGCCTGCAGGCCGCCGCGGACCTGCGCACCCTGCTCGACCGCGCCGGCGAGGACGGGCCCTACGTGCTCGTGGGGCACTCGACCGGTGGTTCGTACGCGATGGCCTACGCCGCGCAGTACCCCGAGCAGGTCGCCGGGATGGCGCTGCTGGATCCCTCCGACGCCTACCGGTCCACGGCCGGTCACGGCTCGGTCGACGCCGGCGCTCCGGCCGAGTTCGCGCTGCTGCCCAGCCTGGCCCGGCTGGGCCTCGGGCGCCTGCTGCCGACCTCGGCGTGGTCCGGCCTTCCGGAGCCGGCCGCGGCGCAGGTGCAGGCGTTCGCCGCCAGCCCCCGCGGCTGGCGGAACCAGCGGGACGAGTACGTCGCCATGCCGGCGGTGTTCACCCAGGCTCAGGCGCTGACCACCCTCGGCACCAGGCCGTTGGTCGTCCTCACCACGACCGGCTCACCCCACGCGCCGGGCTTCACCGCCGCGCACGATCGGATGGCGGCACTGTCCCGCAGCAGCAGCCACCGGTTCGTGGACGCGACGCACGTCGGCCTGCTCGACGAGGCTGAGGGTGCTCGCCTCTCCGTCGGCGCCATCGACGACGTCGTCCGGGCCGTGCGCACCGGCTCGCCGCCCTCGCCCGACGGGACGGGTCCCTAGGCTGCCCCGGTGACGTCCCTCGCCGGAGCGGCCTGGCCCGAGCTGCCGGAGCGCCCCCTCCTCCTCGTCCCCCTGGGCGCGGTCGAGCAGCACGGCCACCACCTGCCGCTGGGCACCGACACCACGGTGGCCTGCGCGGTCGCCGAGGCGGCCGTCGACGCCCTGGACGGCGTGCTGCTCGCCCCGGCGCTGGCCTACGGCGCGAGCGGGGAGCACGAGGACTTCCCCGGGACCATCTCGATCGGGACCGAGGCCCTGACCGGGCTGCTCGTCGAGTACGGCCGCTCCGCCTGCCGGTGGGTGGGCCGGCTGGTCCTGGTCAACGGCCACGGGGGCAACCTCGACGCGCTGCGGACGGCGATCGCGCTGCTGCGCACCGAGGGGCGCGACGTCGCCTGGTTCGCGTGCAGCGTCCCGGGCGCCGACGCGCACGCCGGCCGCACCGAGACGTCGCTGGTGTTGCACGTGGAACCAGAGCAGGTGGGCGCCGACCGCGCCCCCGGGGAGACGACGCCGATCGGGCAGCTGCTGCCGCGGCTGCGGGCCGAGGGCGTGCGGGCGGTCAGCCCCACGGGCGTGCTCGGCGACCCGGCCGGCGCGTCGGCGGACGAGGGGGCGCACCTGCTCGCCGACATGGCCGGGCGGCTGGCCGGAGCCGTCCAGGCCTGGGACGTCGACCCCACCGGCCGGTTGCGTTCCTGACCGGGGGTTATGGTCCGCGGCATGGGGTCCCCGTCCGGCTGGCTGGTCGTCGTCGACTACCAGGAGGTCTTCCGCGACCCCACCTCGCCGTGGACGACGCCGCGCTTCGACGAGATCCGCCCGCGCGTCCGGTCGCTGGCCGAGGCCTTCGGCGACCGCGCCGTGTTCACCCGCTTCGTCGTGCCCGAGCAGCCGGTGGGCGCCTGGGCCGACTACTACGCGACCTACGACTACTTCCGCCAGGAGCACGCGATCCCGCTGTTCCAGCTCTCCGAGGACCCCGGCGGCCGTCCCGTCGTCGACGCCCCCACCTTCGGCAAGTGGGTCCCCGAGCTCGCGGACCTCGTGGCTGAGGGGCCGCTGACCGTCGCCGGCGTCGCCACCGACTGCTGCGTCCTCTCCACCGTGCTGCCCGCGGCCGACGCCGGGGTTCGGGTGCGGGTGGTCTCCGACGCCTGCGCCGGCGCGAGCGACGAGGCCCACGAGGACACCCTGCGGATCTTCGGCTGCTACGCCCCGCTGGTGGAGGTCACGACGACGGCCGAGGTCCTGGGCGAGGGATGAGTGCCGGCCCGGCCGTCGCCCCGGCTCCGGCGGAGCGGCTGCCCGACGGGTTCGCCGTCCGGCTGGACCCGCGCACGCGGCGGCGGGACGGCGGGACGACGCTGCTCGGGGGCTCCCCGCTGCGCCTGGTGCGCCTGCTGCCCCGCGCGCGCGACCTGCTGCGCGGGAACCGGCTCGTCGTCCGCGACCCCGCCACCGCCGCGCTGGCCGCGCGCCTGCTGGATGCGGGCCTGGCGCACCCGGACCTCGCCGCGCCAGGAGCGGTGGACCTCACCGTCGTCGTCCCGGTCCGGGACCGCCCTGCCCAACTGGACCGGCTGCTGGCCGCGCTGCGGGCCGACCCGGACACGGCCGCCGTCCCGGTGCTCGTCGTGGACGACGGCTCCGCCGACCCCGCCGCGGTGACCGCGACCGCCGGCCGGCGCGGCGCCCGGGTGCTCCGCCAACCCACCTCCCGCGGGCCCGCCGCCGCCCGCAACGCCGGGCTGCGCGCGGCGACCACCGAGCTCGTCGCGTTCCTCGACTCCGACTGCGTGCCACCGCCGGGCTGGGCCCGGGTGCTGGCCGGCCACACGGCCGACCCCCGGCTGGCGCTGGTCGCGCCGCGGATCACCGCCCTGCCCGCGCGCGGCGCCGGCTGGGTGGACCGCTACGAGACCGCGGTCAGCGCCCTCGACATGGGGCCGGGCCCGGCGCCGGTCGTGGCCGGGACGGCGGTGTCCTACGTGCCCAGCGCCGCGCTGCTCGCCCGCCGGTGCGCCCTCGGCGACGGCTTCGACGAGGCGATGCGGGTGGCCGAGGACGTCGACCTGGTCTGGCGGCTGACCGCGGCCGGCTGGCGGGTGCGGTACGAGCCGTCGGCGACGGTCGCCCACGAGCACCCCGCGGGGACGGCGGAGTGGCTGCGCCGGCGCGCGTTCTACGGGACCGGCGCCGCGCTGCTCGCCGCCCGGCACGGTCCCGCGGTCGCGCCCGTGGTCCTCTCGCCGTGGTCGGGGCTGGCCTGGGGCCTGGTCCTGTCCGGACGCCGGAGCGCCGCGGTCGCGGCCGCCGGCGTGCTGGTCGCCGCGACCGGGCGGCTGGCCCGTCGGCTGGCCCGCCCGGGGGAGCGCCCGCCGGTGGGGCTCGCCGCGGTCCTGGTGCTGCGGGGGAGCGCCGCCGCCGGGCGCACCCTGGCCCGCGGCGTCACCCGGCACCACTGGCCGCTGGCGCTGGTCGCCGCGGCGGTCAGCCGGCGGGGCCGCCGCTGGATCGCCGGAGCCGCGGTCGCCGACGCCGTCCTCGCCTGGTGGCCGCACCGCCGGCAGGTCGGTCCGCTGCGCTTCGCCGCCGCCCGCCGGCTCGAGGACCTCGCCTACGGCGCCGGTCTGTGGCACGGCGCCGTGCGCGCCCGCGACGCGAGGGCGCTGCTCCCGGCCGCGCCGTCGGTCGCCGGCCCGGCTCGCCCGCCCGGTGACCCGGGAACGTCCTCCCTCGCCGTCCACCGCGGGGGAGGACGTGCCACGACCAGGGGACCTCGTCGTGGCCGGGCGGGCGTTGCCTGGTGGAAACGGTGGACAGGGGCCACGATGGGCGGGACATGAGCCCGAGCCCGCGGACGTCGTCGTGACCACGGTCAACCCGTGGCTCGCCCTGCCCGAGGGGCGCCCCGACCCCGCGATCACCCGGCGGCTGCGGGCCGCCCACGAGGCGCTGGTCACCCGCGGCGGGGCGCCGGTGCGCGACTCGGTGCGGGTCGTCGTCTGGGACTCCTGGCGGCGCTGCCTGGGCAGCGGGGTGGACCCCGACGGCAGCGCGCCCCCCGTCGACCTCCTCGACGACGACCTGCTGGAGTACCGCGCCGCCCACCCGCTCGCGCCGGTCCTCCCGGTGATCCGGCGGCTGCTGGTCGAGGACGCCGAGGCCGACCAGATGATCGTCGCGGTCACCGACGCGGCGGGCCGGATGCTGTGGGTGGAGGGCGACCGGCGGCTGCGCTCCCGGGCGGAGGGGATGAACTTCGTCGAGGGCGCGCGCTGGTCGGAGGAGGTCGCCGGCACCAACGCCCCGGGCACCGCGCTGGCCGTCGACCACGCCGTCCAGATCTACGGCAGCGAGCACTACCGCCGGCCGGTGCAGAACTGGAGCTGCTCGGCGGCGCCGGTCCACCACCCGGTGACCGGGGTCCTGCTCGGCGCGATCGACGTCACCGGGGGCGACCACGTGGCCAGCCCGCACGTGCTCACGCTGGTCCGGGCGACCGTCGCGGCGGTGGAGGCCGAGCTGCGCTGGTTGCACCGCGAACACGTGCCGGGGCGGCGGGCCGTCCCCTCCGCCGTGCCGGTGCCGCGGCTGGAGGTCCTCGGGCGCGAGCGGGCCCGGCTGCGGCTGCCCGCCGGGCCGGTCGAGCTGTCGCTGCGCCACTCCGAGCTGCTGCTGCTCCTCGCCGAGGCCGCCGTCGCCGGGGGCGGGCGCACCGCCGAGCAGCTGGCCGCCGAGTGCCACGCCGGGGACGCCGCGGCGGTGACCGTGCGTGCCGAGCTCTCGCGGTTGCGCCGACTGGTCGGCACCGACCTCGTCGGGTCCCGGCCCTACCGGCTGCTGGCCCCGCTCGAGACCGACCTCGACCAGGTGCGCCGGCTGCTGGGCCGCGGCGCGGTCGGGCCGGCCCTGGAGCGCTATGCCGGCGCGGTGCTGCCGCCCTCGACCGCGCCCGGCGTCGTCGCGACCCGGCAGCGGCTGGCCGCGCAGCTGCGCCAGGCGGTGCTCGCCAGCCGCCGCCCCGAGCTGGTGCTGCGCTACAGCCGGCTGCCCGAGGCCCAGGACGACGTCGCCGTCTGGCAGACCTGCCTGGAGTGGCTCCCGCCCGGGGCGCCGAGCCGGCCCGCGGTCGCCGCCCACCTGCACCGGCTGCGCCGCGCTCCCCGAGGACCACTGCGCGTCCACTGAAGGAGGACCCCCGTCCTCGTCCACTGGGCGGGACGGCGGGAATGCGGTCGGTTCCCGCCGGCTTGCCACCACTCCGTGAGCGTGACCAGCGAGGACGTCCCCGCACTGAGCACCCGGCGGGTCGTCGCCGCGGTCGTGGCCCTGGCCCTCGGCGGCTTCGCGATCGGCACCACCGAGTTCGTCACGATGGGACTGCTGCCCGACATCGCGGTCGGGGTGGGCGTCGACATCCCGACCGCGGGCCACGTCATCTCCGCCTACGCCCTGGGCGTGGTGGTCGGCGCGCCGGTGATCGCCGCCCTCGGTGCCCGGCTGCCCCGCCGCGGCCTGCTGGTCGGCCTCATGGCGGCCTTCCTGCTCGGCAACGTCGGCAGCGCCCTGGCGTCCGGCTCGTCCGCGCTGCTGCTCGCCCGGTTCGTCAGCGGCCTGCCGCACGGGGCCTACTTCGGTGTCGCCTCGCTGGTCGCGGCCGCCCTGGTGCGCCCGCAGCTGCGCGGCCGGGCGGTCAGCTCGGTGATGCTGGGCCTCGCCGCGGCCAACGTGGCCGGGGTGCCCGCCGCCACCTGGCTCGGCCAGCACCTCGGGTGGCGGGCGGCCTACTGGGCGGTCGGCGTCCTCGCCGTGGTCACGGTCCTGGCCGTGCTCGCCGTCGTGCCGTCGTCCCCCGGCCGGGCGGAGGCCACCGTGGCGACCGAGCTCGCCGCGCTGCGCCGTCCCCAGGTGCTGCTCACGCTGGCCGTGGCGACCGTCGGTTTCGGCGGCATGTTCGCCGTCTACAGCTACATCGCGCCGATCACCACCGAGGTGACCGGCCTGCCCCGCGGTGCGGTGCCGTGGGTGCTGCTGGCCTTCGGCGTGGGCGGCGTCGCCGGGACGGCGCTGGGTGGCCGGCTGGCCGACCTCGCCCTGTTCCGCTCGCTGGTCGGGGCCATGGTGGCGATCGGGCTGCTGCTCGCCGTGGTCCCGGCGGCTGCGGGGTGGGCGCCGTCGTTCCTGACCGCGGTGTTCCTGCTGGCGATGACCGCCTCGGTGCTGGTCGTCTGCCTCCAGCTGCGGCTGATGGAGGTCGCCGGGGAGGCGCAGATGCTCGGCGCGGCGCTCAACCACTCCGCCCTCAACGCCGCCAACGCCCTCGGCGCCTGGCTCGGCGGGGTGGTCATCGCCGCCGGTCTCGGCTGGACCGCGCCGGCCCTCGTCGGGGCCGGCCTGGCCGCCGTCGGGCTGGTCGCGCTGACCGCATCCGCGGTGCTCCGGCGCCGGGAGCTGCGCGCCGGGCCGGTGCGGACGGCGCCCGCACCGGCCCGGTAGCGCTCGCTGCGGTGCTCCCTGGGCTGTCAGCCGGCGAGCCCTCTGGCCGGCTTCCGCGCCCGGGTCCGCTCCTCGCTCGCCGGCGCTCGCTGCGGTGCTCCCCGGGCTGTCAGCCGGCGAGCGCCTCGGCGAACTGCGGGACGGCGTTGTCCAGCGCGTACTGGATCCCCAGCGCCGAGCCGCTGGAGAAGGCGCTGACCAGCGTCTGGTCCTCGAGGACGACGGCATGGCCCTGCTGCACCGACGGCAGGGTCTGCCACAGCGGGTTGCCGGTGATCTCCGCGGCGTCGACGAAGATCGGGAAGACGACGGTCAGCGGGGCGTCCAGCAGCTGCAGTTGCTCGTCGCTGACCGAGACGAAGAAGTTCTCCCCCGCGAGGTCCTGGATGGCCGGCTTGTTGGTGAAGCCCAGGGCCTCCATGAAGTCGACGCGGGCGTCGCCGCGGACGTAGGCGCCGAACCCCTCGGAGGTGTAGGCGCCCACCGCGACCTCGGTGCCGGCGAACCCGGGGTTCGCGGTCCGGGCGTCGGCGAACTGCTGCTCGACCTCGTCGGCCAGCGCCGTGGCCTCCTCGCTGCGGCCGAGGGCCTCGCCGACCATCTCCAGCTGCTGCTGCCAGGTCGTCTGGTACGGGCCCACCCCCTCGGGCTGGCCGATGGTCGGGGCGATCGCGCGCAGCGAGTCGTAGCGCTCCTGGGTCGCGTCCGAGCGGGTGTCGAGGATCAGGTCGGGGTCCAGCGCGGCGATCGCCTCCAGGCTGGGCTCCAGGGTCTCGATGATCTCCGGGGCCTGGTCGTAGCGGCCCTCGGCCCACGGCCCGACACCCTCGCCGCCGAAGCCCAGCCAGTCGCTGGCCCCCACCGGCTGCACGCCGAGCGCGAGCGCCGTCTCGGCGTCCGACCAGCCGAGAGCGACCACGCGGACCGGCTCCTCCTCGACGGTGACGTCGCCGAAGGCGGTCGGCACGGTCACCGGGAAGGCGCCGGAGGAGGAGCCGCTCGGCGCGGCGGCTCCCGGGTCGCTCTCGTCGTCCGACGACCCGGAGCTGCAGCTGGTGACGAGGACGGCGGCGGCCAGCAGGGCGGCCCCGCGCAGGGCGGTGCGGACGGTCATGAGCGACTCCTTCGGACAACAGGTGAGGCTCACCTGACTACCCGCGGGTCACGGGCGGGTCACCGGGGTCCGCCGGGCGTTCCTGCAACGCCGCTGCAACGTTGCCCCGCCGCGCGGCTCCGGCCCGGACCAGCGGTACGACCTCCGCAACTGCGGGTGTAGATGGCGCCGATCCGTCGCAGCCGCGGTTCCCTCCCCTCGCACCGTGCAGGTAAGCGTGGCCTAAGTCACTCCCCCGTTGACAGACTCCCGGCCCAGGTGGCGACGCCACAGAACCCCTGCAACGAAGCGGAGGATCCGTGACACAGATCAACGTGCGGGTCGACGGGGTGACCTACGCCGACGACGTCGAACCGCGGACCCTGCTCGTCCACTACCTGCGCGAGCAGCTGGGCAAGGTGGGCACCGTCGTCGGGTGCGACACCAGCAACTGCGGTGCGTGCACCGTGCACCTGGACGGCGCGGCCGTGAAGTCCTGCACCGTGTTCGCCGTCCAGGCCGACGGCAGCGAGGTCACGACCATCGAGGGCGTGGCGCAGGACGGTGAGCTGCACCCGGTGCAGAAGGCCTTCCACGAGATGCACGGCCTGCAGTGCGGGTTCTGCACCCCGGGGATGATCATGGCCTCGATCGACCTGCTCAAGGAGAACCCGGACCCCAGCGAGACCGAGGTGCGCGAGGGCATCGAGGGCAACCTCTGCCGCTGTACCGGCTACCAGAACATCGTCCGCGCCGTACGACAGGCCGCCGCCGAGATGGGCGGTCGCACCGCGGACGACACGTCCACCCGGCCGGCCGTCGTGGACACGGCCGCCGCCGACCACGTGGTGGTGCAGGCATGACGGTCACCGAGGACGCCGCCGACCTGGCCCCGGCCAAGGAGGTCGGGAAGGCCCGCCGGCGCAAGGAGGACGCCCGGCTGATCACCGGCCGGACGACGTGGACCGACAACACGGTCCTGCCCGGGATGCTGTACCTCTCGGTGGTCCGCAGCCCGGTCGCGCATGCCAAGATCACCAACGTCGACGTCAGTGCCGCGCAGCAGGCGCCCGGCGTGGTCGCCGTCTTCACCGGCCGCGACTTCGCCGAGGAGCAGGGCTCCATCCCCTGCGCCTGGCCGGTGACGCCCGACATGGTCAACCCCGGCCACCCCTCGCTCGCGGTCGAGGAGGTCAACCACGTCGGCGAGGCCGTCGCGGTCATCGTCGCCCGGAGCAGGACCGCCGCCGCCGACGCCGTCGAGCTGGTCGACGTCGACTACGACCTCCTGCCCCCCGTGCTGGACATGGAGCAGGCCGTCAAGGGCGAGGCCGACCTCTGCCACGACCACATCGAGTCCAACACCGCCTACCACTTCGTCTTCGACGCCGGCGAGGCCGGCACCGGCGGCGACACCGACCAGGCCTTCGCCGACGCCGACGTCGTGGTCAGCCGCCGGTTCGTCAACCAGCGGCTGATCCCCGCCTTCATGGAGCCGCGCTCGGTGGTCGTCCAGCCGCAGGGCGACAACTTCACGATGTGGTCGGCCACCCAGATCCCGCACGTGCTGCGGGTCATGCTGGCGATGGTCACCGGCATCCCCGAGCACAAGCTCCGGGTGATCGCCCCCGACGTCGGCGGCGGCTTCGGCGGCAAGCTCCAGGTCAACCCCGAGGAGGTCATCGCCCTCCTGGTGGCCCGGCGGCTGGGCAAGCCGGTCAAGTGGACCGAGACCCGCAGCGAGTCGCTGATGGCGGCCCACCACGGCCGCGACCAGATCCAGTACGTGGACATCGCCGCCGACCGCGAGGGCAACCTCAAGGCCCTCCGGGTGCGGATCCTGGCCGACATGGGCGCCTACCTGCGTCTGATCACCCCTGGGGTCCCGGCGCTGGGTGCCTTCATGTTCCCCGGCATCTACAAGTTCCCCGCCTACCGCTTCGAGTGCGACGGCGTCTTCACCAACAAGGTGCCGACCGACGCCTACCGCGGCGCCGGGCGCCCGGAGGCGACCTTCGCCGTCGAGCGGGCCATGGACGAGCTCGCCGTCGAGCTCGGCATGGACCCGCTGGAGCTGCGCCGGCGGAACTGGATCAAGGCCGAGGAGTTCCCGTTCACCACGGTCGCCGGTCTCGAGTACGACAGCGGCGACTACGACGCCGCCACCCGGCAGGCGCTGGAGCTGATCGGCTACGACGAGCTGCGCGAGGAGCAGCGGCGGCGCCGGGAGTCGAACGACCCGGTGCAGCTGGGCATCGGGTTCTCGACCTTCACCGAGATGTGCGGCCTGGCGCCGTCCCGGGTGCTCGGGTCGCTGTCCTACGGGGCGGGCGGCTGGGAGGCGGCGTCGATCCGGATGCTGCCCACCGGCAAGGTCGAGGTGGTCACCGGCTCCACGCCGCACGGGCAGGGCCACGAGACGGCCTGGAGCCAGCTGGTCGCCGATCAGCTCGGCGTGCCGTTCGAGGACGTCGAGGTGCTGCACGGCGACACCGCGGTGTCCCCCCGCGGCATGGACACCTACGGCTCCCGGTCGCTCGTCGTCGGTGGGACGGCGGTGGTCAAGGCCGCGGAGAAGGTGGTCGCCAAGGCCCGCAAGGTCGCGGCGCACCTGCTGGAGGCCAGCGAGGACGACCTCGAGTTCGCCGACGGGAAGTTCTCGGTGCGCGGCACCCCCGGCACGTCGATGGGCATCCAGGAGATCGCGCTCGCGGTGTTCGCCGCGCACAACTACCCCGAGGACATCGAGCCCTCGATCGACGCGGACGCCACCTTCGACCCGGTGAACTTCTCCTTCCCGCACGGCACGCACATCTGCGCGATGGAGGTCGACACCGAGACGGGGATGGTGAAGATCCGCAAGTACGCGTCGGTGGACGACGTCGGCACGATCGTCAACCCGCTCATCGTCGAGGGCCAGGTGCACGGCGGGCTGGCGCAGGGCATCGCCCAGGCGCTGTACGAGGAGGCCGTCTACGACGCCGACGGCAACCTCACCACCGGCACCTTCGTCGACTACCTGGTGCCGTCGGCGGCCGACCTGCCGCACTTCGACACCGGCAACACGGTGCACGCCGCCCCCGGCAACCCGATCGGCGCCAAGGGCGTCGGCGAGGCCGGCTGCATCGCCAGCACCCCGGCGGTCGTCAACGCCGCGCTCGACGCCGTCCGTCACCTGGGGGTGAGCGACATCCGCATGCCGCTGACGCCCGAGCGCGTGTGGCGGGCCCTGCACGAGGGCGGGGACGGCGGCGACCGCGCCACCGCCGGCACCGTCGCCTGGGGCGGCGCGCAGACCGAGACCACCGCCGGCGTCTCCACCCCGCAGTCGTCCCTCGGAGGTGACCGGTGATCCCCGCTCCGTTCGCGTACGCCCGGCCGACGACGGTCGACGAGGCGCTGCAGGCCATCGCCGAGGGCGGCGAGGACGTCAAGATCCTCGCCGGCGGCCAGTCGCTCATCCCGGTCATGCGGCTGCGCCTGGCGGCACCGGAGACGGTCGTCGACCTCGGCCGGGTCAGCGAGATGCGCGGCGTCCGGGAGGACGGCGACGCGATCGTCATCGGCGCCATGACGACGCACTCCGACGTGCTCAGGGACCCGCTCGTCCAGCAGTACGCGCCGCTGATCGCCGAGGCCACCGAGACGGTGGCCGACCGGCAGGTGCGGGCCCGGGGCACGTTCGGCGGGGCGCTGGCCCACGCCGATCCCGCCGGGGACCTGCCGGCCGTGGCGCTGGCCCTGGACGCCGAGTTCGTCCTCGCCGGCCCCAACGGCCGGCGCACCGTGCCAGCGACGGACTTCTTCGTCGACTACCTCACCACGGCCCTGGAGGAGGGGGAGCTGCTCGTCGAGATCCGGATCCCCAAGCTGGCCGGCCAGTGGGGCATGCACTACGAGAAGTTCAACCGGGTGGCGCAGGCCTGGTCGATCGTGGCGGTGGCCGCGGCGGTCCGCCGGGAGGACGGGCGCATCGCGGAGGCCCGCATCGGGCTGACCAACATGGGCCCGACGCCGCTGCGCGCGAGGGCGGCCGAGGCCGCCCTCGCCGGCGCGGATGCCAGCCCGGACGCCATCGCGGCCGCCGCGCGGGCCGCAGCCGAGGGCACCAGCCCGAGCAGCGACCTCAACGCCCAGGCCGACTACCGCCAGCACCTGGCCCAGGTGCTGACTCGCCGTGCGGTCACCGCCGCCGCGGGGTTGTAGCGTCGGTCACCAACCCCCGGAACCCGCCAGTCCAGCTCGGCCGGTCCGCCCCTCCGGGGTGGGCCGGCCGAGCGACGTAGCCCAGGAGGTCGCATCGTGCAGTTGGAGAACTCGTTCACCGTCCCCGTGCCCATCGACGAGGCCTGGCGGGTGCTGCTGGACATCGAGCGGATCGCGCCGTGCATGCCCGGCGCCGCCCTGGACTCGGTGTCGGGCGACGACTTCACCGGCCGGGTGAAGGTCAAGCTCGGCCCGATCAACCTCACCTACCAGGGCAAGGCGTCCTTCGTGGAGAAGGACGAGGCCGCGCACCGGGCGGTCATCGACGGCCGCGGCAAGGACCAGCGCGGCAACGGCACCGCGGCCGCGCTCATCACCGCCCAGCTGAAGGCCGAGGGCGACACCACGCGGGTCGACGTCCTCACCGACCTGAACATCACCGGCCGGCCGGCCCAGTTCGGCCGGGGCGTGATGACCGACGTCGGCAACAAGCTGCTCGGCCAGTTCGCCGACAAGCTCGCCGCCCAGCTCTCCGCGGGCGACGAGGGGGCCGCTGCCACCCCGCCCGCGGCTGCCGCGACCCCGCCGGCGGCCGGTGCGGCCGCGACGGCGGCCGGCGTGGCCGAGGAGGTCGCCGCCTCCGCGGAGCAGGTGCCGGGTGACGGCGCCGCGGCCACGGCGGCCCGCAAGGCGGCGACGGCGGCGAAGAAGACCGCCGCGGCCGCCGCGGACAAGGCCGGCGCCACGGCTCCCGCCGCCGGCGACACGGCCCCGGCCGCGTCCGACACCGCCCCGTCGGTGACGGCCACCCAGCCGATCACGACCCCGGCCGGCCCGGCCGCGACGCCGGCCTCCACCCCGGCGCAGCCGGCCACCGCCGCTCCGGGCGCCGCGGCTCCGGTCACCGCCCCGACGACGGCGGCGACCCCCACGACCGCGACCACGACCACCCCGGCCGGCCCGGCGGCGACCCCCGCCAGCACCCCGGCCCGGCCGGTCGCGGCGGCCGAGCCCGAGCCGATCGACCTGCTCGAGGTCGCCGGGGGTGCGGCGCTGACCCGCTACGCCAAGCCGCTCGGCGTGGTCGCCGCGGTGCTGCTGCTGGTCAGCCTCGTCGTCCGGCGGCGCCGCCGGCGCTGAGGCCGCTCCCGCCGGACCCGTGCCCCCGCGGCACGGGTCCGGCGGGTCACCGGACGGGCTCGCCGACCACCGCGAGCCCGTCCATCGCCGCCGCGGCCACGACGTCGGGGTTCGCCGCGAGCGCGTGGTCGCCCGGAACGCCGTAGAGCGAGGCGCCGGGCTGACCGGCCAGGACGGCGGCGAGCTCCTCCGGGCGGCCGTGGGCGTCGGTCTCGCCCTGCACCACCACCAGCGGGACCGGCACCCCGGTGAGCTCGGCCGCGCGGCTGCGGTCCGGCCGGCCCGGCGGGTGCAGCGGGAAGGCCAGGCAGAGGACCGCGGCCGCGCCCTGCTCCGCCGCCGAGCGGCACGCCACCCGCGCGCCCGCGCTGCGCCCGCCCAGCACCAGGGGGCCGCTCAGCCGGCCGGCGTCCCGCAGGCCGTCGAGCACCGCCGCCCACCCGACGTCCAGCCGCGGCGGGGCCGGGGCGATCCGCTTGCCGGCCACCCGCCACGGCTGCTCGACCCGCAGCACCCGCCAGCCGGCCGCGGCCGCCGCCGTGGTGACCGCCACCAGGTCGGCCGACCCGATCCCCCCGCCGGCGCCGTGCCCGAGGACCAGCGTGCCGCGGACCTCGACGGGCGGCTCCGTGGCGGTGACCCGGGCCGGGCCCAGCGGGGTGGCGAACTCGGTCACGCGTCAGGCAGGGCCAGCAGCGCGTCGACGGCGCCGGCCAGGTCGCCGGCCACGAGCGCGGCCGGGTCGTACACGGCGGGGTAGCTGCGCTCGCCGCGCGGGAACCAGGCGCCGGTGAGGCCGGCCCGCAGCGCGCCGTGCACGTCCCAGCCGTGGGCGGCGACCAGCGCCATCCGCTCCGGGGCGACGTCGCAGACGCCGGCGGCCCACAGGTAGACCTCGCGGGCCGGCTTCCACGCGCGGATCGCCTCGCTGGACAGCGACCGCTCCACCAGCGGGGTCACGCCGCCGCGCTCCAGCCCGGCCTCGGCGACCCCCGGGGCGCCGTGCGTCAGCGTCACCACCCGGACCCCGGCCTGCGCGAGCCGGCGCAGCGCGGGCTCGACGTCGGGGTGCGGGGCCAGCTCCAGGAAGGCGTCGGCGACCCGGGACCGGTCGGCGGCCGACAGCGGGGTCGCCTGGGCGAGGGCAGCGTCGAAGGCCTCCCGGAAGCGGATCCAGGTACCGGCCGCGGCCGTCGCGAAGCCGGTGAGCAGGGTCCGGGTGAACACGGCGGGCAGCAGGTCGGCGGGCTGGTCGTGCTCGACCAGCGTGGCCTGCACGGGAGCGAGGTCCAGCAGCGTCTCGTTGACGTCGAACGCGACGACCTCGGGGCGGACGGCGCTCACGCGACGGGCCGGCCGGCGCCGTCGACGTCACTGTCGCGGGAGGCTGCCCGCTGCCGCCGGTGCCGGCGCACGTCCTTGGCCCGCTTGTAGACCAGCCAGGCCAGGCCGAGCACGACCACCGCGACGACCGCGTAGTCCAGGTACTTGAGGTTGGCCTGCACGAAGTCGCCGGCCGCCACGCCCAGCCCGATGAGCACGCTGTTCCAGATCAGGCTGCCGGCGGCGGAGAAGAGGAGGAACTGGCCGAAGGGCATCCGCACCACGCCGGCGGGCACGGAGATGAAGCTGCGCACGATCGGCACCATCCGGCCGAAGAACACCGCGGACCGGCCGTGCCGCTCGAACCACGCGAAGGTGCGGTCGACGTCCTCGGTCTCCACGAGCGGCAGCCGGTCGAGGAACGCGTGCGAGCGGCGGGGGCCCAGCGCCCGGCCGACGTAGTAGAAGAAGATGGCGCCGAGGACCGACCCCACGGTGGCGCAGAGGACCACCGGGACGACGTCCATCCGGCCGTCGTTGATCAGCACGCCGGCCGCGCCGAGCACGGCCTCGCTCGGGATGGGCGGCACGACCGTCTCGAGCAGGATGGACAGCCCCACGCCGATCGGGCCGAGCTTCTCGACCATGTCGAGCAGGAAGCCGGTGATCCCGCCTTCGTCGGACGCGGCGGCGGCGAGGAACGACATGCGCTCCACGGTAACGGCGCGGTCCGGACGGGACCCGGAGGCGGCGGGGGTAGGTTCGCCGTCCATGCGGCAGCGCTTCACCGCCCGGGCCGTCGTCGTGGGGGACCGCGTCGGCACGGTCGTCCTCGACGCCGTGGTCGACGTCGAGGACGGCGAGATCGGCTGGGTGGGCCCGGCCGCCGACGCACCGCCCGCCGGGGACGCCGAGGTCGTCGCCCTCCCCGGGGTGCTGACGCCGGGGCTGGTCAACACCCACTCGCACGCGCCGATGGTGCTCTTCCGCGGGCAGGCGGAGGGGCTGCCGCTGGAGCGCTGGCTGCGCGAGGTGATCTGGCCGCGGGAGGCCCGGCTGACCCCCGAGGACGTCGAGGTCGCGATGGAGGCCGCGTCGGCGGAGATGCTGCGCGGCGGGGTCACCACCAGCGTCGAGATGTACTTCTCCCCCGAGCGGATCGCCGCCGCCGTCGGCCGCACCGGCGCCAGGGCGATCGTCGCCACCCCGCTGATCCCGCTGCCGGGGATGCCGCCGCTGGCCGAGCAGCTGCGCAACGCCGTCGCCCTGGCCGGTCGCGCACCCGGCGACGGCACGGTCGAGTACGGGATCGGCCCGCACGCGGCCTACACGCTGCCCCTGCCGCTGCTCCGGGACGCCGCGGCGGCCGCCCGGGAGCACGGGCTGCTCCTGCACCTGCACGTCGCCGAGACCGTCGCCGAGGACGCCGACCTGCTGGCCACCCACGGGCTGTCGGTCCCGGCGCTGCTGGCCGCCCACGACGTCCTCGGCGGCCGGGTGCTCGCCGCGCACTGCGTGCACCTCGACGACGGCGACCTGGAGCTGTGGCGCGAGTACGACGTCGCGGTCGCCCACTGCCCGGCCAGCAACGCCAAGCTGGCCAGCGGGATCGCGCCGGTGCGGGCGATGCTCGACCGCGGCATCCGGGTCGGGCTGGGCACCGACGGGCCGGCGTCCAACGACGGGCTGGACCTGCTCTCCGACGTCCGGCTGGCCGCGCAGCTGGCCCGGCTGCGCGGGTCCTCGGCGACGGCGCTGACCGCGGCCGAGGCGTTCTGGCTGGCCACCGGCGGCGCCGCCGACGCGATCGGCCGGCCCGACCTGGGGCAGCTGGCGCCCGGCCGGCGCGCGGACCTGGTGCACGTCGACACGACCGACCTGCTCTTCGAGCCCGTGCTCAGCCCGCCCGACGTGCTCACCCACCTGGTGTGGTCCGGCGTCTCCCGGCTGGTGCGGGACACGTGGGTGGGCGGCCGGCAGGTGGTGCGCGACGGCGTCTGCACGACGGTCGACGCCGAGGCGCTGCGGGCCGACGTCGCCGAGCGCGCGCGGCGGCTGGCGACCGCCTGAGCCCGGCCGGCCAGCCCGGACCGGTCAGTCGAGGACGGCGACCGCCTCCACCTCCACCAGCAGGTCGGGCTCGCCGAGTGCGGCCACGCCCAGCAGGGTGGTCGGGCGCACGGGGTCGCCCTGGATGACGTCGGCGGCCCGGCCGACGCCGGCGCCGAGGTCGGCGAGCTTCTCGGGCGACCAGTCGACGACGTACACGGTCAGCTTCGCGACGTCGTCGAAGGTGGCGCCGACCGCGGCGAGGGCGGTGGCGACGTTCCGGTACGCCTGCTCCACCTGTGCGGCGAGGTCCCCGGCCCCGACCGGGCGCCCCTCGGCGTCCCGCGCCACCTGCCCCGACAGGTGGACCGTCCGGCTCCCCGACGCCACGGCCACGTGGCGGTACATCTGCGGGGCCAGCAGGCCCGCGGGGTCGATCAGTTCGACGCTCATCCCGTCCTCCTCCATCGTTCCATGACGCTGCTATGTATAGCGCTGTCATGGCATCCTGGGCAAGTGCCGCGTACCGCTTCCCCCGCCGTCCGCGCCGCCCTCGTCGACCGGGCGGCGGAGATGCTGGCCCGTCGCGAGCCGGTGACCCTGCGGGCGCTGGTGGAGGGCACCGGTGCGTCGACGATGGCCGTCTACACGCACTTCGGCGGGATGCCCGGGCTGTGGCGGGCGGTGCGCCAGGAGGGCTTCACCCGGCTGGCCGCCCGGCTGGCGACCGTGCCCGCGACCGAGGACCCGGTCCGGGACCTCGCCGCGCTCGGAGCGGCCTACGTCGCCAACGCCCTGGCCGGCCCGGCCCTCTACCGCGCGATGTTCGACGCCGCGGCCGACCTCGAGGACCCGGCGGCCGCGGACGCCTCCTTCCAGACGCTCGTGGAGAGCGCGGCGCGGGCCCGCCGCGAGGGGCGGTTCGCGGCCGACAGCGACCCCGAGGCCGTCGCGACGCGGGTCTGGGCGGCCGGGCACGGGCTGGCCATGCTGGTGCTCACCGGCCCGCTGCCGCCCGAGGCGCTGGACGCGCACGCACCGGCCATGGTCGCCGCCCTGTGCGTCGCCGCCGGGGACGACCCCGAGCGCGCCGGCCGATCGGTGCGGGCCGGCTGGTCGCTGCCCGCCCGCTGAGCGGAGGGGATCGGCACGGTCAGGCGGACGGATCCCCTCCGCTCAGGGGCGCAGGCTGATGGTCTCGCCGCGCACCACGGGGCGGAGCTCACCCGGCACGCGCCGCGCGGCGACCTCCCGGACGAAGTCCCCCAGGGGCGAGGTGAACCGGTCGTAGTCGTCGTAGTGGACCGGCACGGTGACCGGCGGCTTGAGCAGCTCGACGAGGTCGGCGCCCTGGCGGCCGTCCATGGTGACGGTGACGCCGAGTGCCCTGGTGCCGCCGAGGTGCGGGATGAGGACGTCGAGCGGGCCGCAGCGCTGCAGCACCTCGCCGAGCCACGGGCGGTAGAGGGTGTCGCCGCTGATGTAGCCGCGCCAGCTCACCTCACCGCCGCGGACCAGCTCCAGCACGCTGCCCATCACCGGCGGCAGCACCTTCGCCAGCGGGCCGGGGCCGTGGACGCCGGGGACGGAGGTGATCCGCAGCGCCTCGCCGTCCGCGGTGAGCTCGTGTCGCTGCCAGGGCTCCAGGTCGAGGGTCTCCCGGAAGCCGCGGCGGTCCAGGGCCTTGGCCGCCGCCTGCGTGGTGACCACCGGCGTGTCCTTGTCGAGGGTGCGGGTGGCGATGCGGTCCCAGTGGTCGGCGTGCAGGTGCGACAGGAGGATCGCGTCCAGCGCGGGCAGTTGGGTGGGCAGCAGCGCCGGCTCGGTGAGCCGCTTGGTCCACAGCCCCTTGCCGAGGTAGGCGCGCTGCCCGCGGTGCAGGAAGTTGGGGTCGGTGAGCAGGGTGAACCCGCCGATGCGCAGCAGGGTGGTGGCGTTCCCGCCGAAGGTGAGCGTGACGTCGGCGGGAGCGGGCTGGTCGACGGCCATGCCGGGCGACTACCCGGCCGGTGCCGGGACCTATCGCGCCGCCCGGGGACGCTGCCGCGAGACCTGCGCACTCGTGGCCATCCGGGGCCGATCGCCACGCGTGCGCGGGAGTCGGTGAGCGCCGCGGCGGCCGGTCGCCCGGGGGAGTGCGTCCCGCCCGGCTGGTAGACAGGGCGGGTGGCTGCCTCCCGCGACGTGGACGCGTCCTTCCTCGCCCTCCCGCTCTCCGCGCTGACCGACGCGGCGCTCACCCGCGCGCTCGACCTCGGCTGCGAGCACGCCGACCTGCGGGTGGAGCGGATCCGCACCCAGAGCATCAGTCTCCGCGACGCCCGCCTGGAGGCCCTGGCCGACGGCGAGGACCTCGGGCTCGCCGTGCGCGTGGTCCACGAGGGGACCTGGGGCTTCGCCGCCGGCGTCGTCCTCACCGCCGCGGAGGCCGTGCGGCTGGCCGAGGAGGCCGTCGCGGTGGCGCAGGTGTCCGCCGCGGTGAACAGCGACCGCGTGGAGCTCGCCCCCGAGCCGGTGTACGCCGACGCCGTCTACGTCTCCGACTACGACGTCGACCCGTTCGCGGTGCCCGACGCCGAGAAGACCGGGCTGCTCACCGAGCTGTCCGAGCAGCTGCTGGCCGCCGACGGGGTCGAGCACGTGCAGACCGGCTGCACGGTGGTCAAGGAGCAGAAGTACTACGCCGACACGGCCGGCACCCGCACGCGGCAGCAGCGGGTGCGCCTGCAGGCCGACCTCACCGCGCTCACCGTCGACCGCACCACCGGTGCCTTCGAGAGCATGCGCACCCTGGCGCCGCCGGTCGGGCGGGGGTGGGAGTACCTGACCGGCACCGGCTGGGACTGGCGCGGCGAGCTGGCCGAGATCCCCGAGCTGCTGCGGGAGAAGACCAAGGCCCCGTCGGTGCAGGCCGGCCGCTACGACCTGGTGGTCGACCCCTCGAACCTGTGGCTGACCATCCACGAGTCGATCGGCCACGCCACCGAGCTGGACCGGGCACTCGGCTACGAGGCCGCCTACGCCGGGACCTCCTTCGCCACGGTCGACAAGCTCGGCACGCTGCAGTACGGCTCACCGCTCATGCACGTCACCGGCGACCGGACCGCGCCGCACGGGCTGTCCACGGTCGGGTGGGACGACGAGGGCGTCGCCGGCCAGCGCTGGGACGTCGTCCGGGACGGCGTGCTGGTCGGCTACCAGGTCGACCGGAACATGGCGCGCCTGCGGGGCCTGCCGCGGTCCAACGGCTGCGCCTTCGCCGACTCCTCCCAGCACGTGCCGATCCAGCGGATGGCCAACGTCTCGCTGCAACCGGCGCCCGGGGGCCCCTCCACCGAGGAGGTCGTCGCCGGCGTCGAGCGCGGCATCTACGTCGTCGGTGACAAGAGCTGGTCGATCGACATGCAGCGGTACAACTTCCAGTTCACCGGCCAGCGCTTCTACAAGATCGAGAACGGGCGCCTCGCCGGGCAGCTCCGCGACGTGGCCTACCAGGCGACGACGACCGACTTCTGGGGGTCGATGGCCGTGGTCGGCGGCCCGCAGACCTACGTGCTCGGCGGTGCCCTCAACTGCGGCAAGGGCCAGCCCGGTCAGGTGGCCCCGGTGAGCCACGGCTGCCCGGTCGCCCTGTTCGAGAACGTCAACATCCTCAACACGGTGCAGGAGGCCGGCCGATGAGCTACCCGACACCGCAGGACGTCGTCGAGAAGGCGCTGGCCGCCTCCACCGCCGACGGGCAGGTCGCCTTCGTGGTGGAGAGCTCACAGGCCAACCTCCGCTGGGCGGGCAACAGCCTGACCACGAACGGGTCCATGCGCTCGCGGCAGGTCGTCGTCGTCTCCTTCGTCGACGGCGGTGCAGGCATGGCGGCCGGCACCGTCGCGCGCACCGGCAACCCGGACGTCGAGGAGCTCGTCGCGGCGAGCGAGCAGGCCGCCCGCGACGCGGGCCCGGCCGAGGACGCCGTCCCGCTGGTCGCCGAGACCCCGCCCGGTTCGGGGGACTGGGACGCCGACCCCGCCGAGACCTCGATCGGCGTGTTCGCCGACTTCGCCCCCGCGCTGGGGCAGGCCTTCGGCGAGGCGCGCGGCCGCGACGAGCTGCTGTTCGGCTACGCCGAGCACGCCATGGCGAGCACGTACCTGGGCACCTCGACCGGGCTCCGGCTACGGCACGACCAGCCGTCCGGCCGCGTCGAGCTCAACGGCAAGAGCGCCGACATGAGCCGCTCGGTGTGGGCCGGCACCGGCACCCGCGACTTCACCGACGTCTCGGTGGAGGCGCTGGCCGCGGAGGTGGAGCGCAAGCTCGGCTGGTCGCGTCGCCGGGTCGACCTGCCGGCCGGGCGGTACGAGACGCTGCTGCCGCCGTCCGCGGTCAGCGACCTGATGATCTACGCCTACTGGACGATGGAGGCCCGCGACGCCGACGAGGGCCGCAACGTCTACGCCAGGGCCGGCGGCGGCAACCGGATCGGCGAGCGCCTCGCGGCGCTGCCCCTGACCCTGCGCAGCGACCCGTTCGAGCCGGGCCTCGAGGCCTGCCCGTTCCAGGTGGTGAGCGGCTCCTCCGGCGCAGCCTCGGTCTTCGACAACGGCATGGCCACGCCCGCGGTGGACTGGATCCGGGACGGTGTCCTGACCAACCTCATCCGCCCGCGGGCGTGGGCTCTCAAGACCACCGCGCCGGCCACCGCCGCGGTGGACAACCTCGTCCTCGAGGTCCCGGAGGCGACCGCGACCCAGGAGGAGATGGTGGCCGCCACCGAGCGCGGGCTGCTGCTCACCACGCTCTGGTACATCCGCGAGGTCGACCCGCAGACGCTGCTGCTCACCGGCCTGACCCGTGACGGCGTCTTCCTCGTCGAGGGCGGGGAGGTGACCGGCGCGGTGAACAACTTCCGGTTCAACGAGTCCCCGGTCGACCTGCTGGCGCGCATCACCCAGGCCGGCCGCACCGAGCGCACGCTGCCGCGGGAGTGGAACGACTGGTTCACCCGTGCGGCGATGCCGCCGGTGCGGGTGCCGGACTTCAACATGAGCAGCGTGTCGCCCGCCAGCTGACGCCGCCGGGAGCATCGACCGAGCGCCGCGGAGCCGACCGGGAGTGAGCATCGCAGCGAGCGCCAGCGAGCGAGGAGCGGAGCGACCGCGGAGGCGACCGGTGTCAGCGAGGGAGGAGCGGACCGGGGGCGGAAGCGGCGCGGGAGGCATCGCCAGCTGACGCCGCCGGGAGCATCGACCGCTCCACTCCGCGCCGCGACGCGCCGGTGGACACCACCGTCCGTGGCGGTGTGCCAACCGGTTCGTCACATCGTTGTCAGTTGACTCCCGTGACGCTCCGCGTCCGGCCCCCTACCGTGGGTGCAGCGAACGGGGAGTCAGCACGACTTCCCCGTCGCCGTACGACCGAGACGTGGCCCGAGCGGAACAGCTCGCCCGGCCGCACGCAGGCCCGGCCAGGGCAGGTGAGGGGAGTCCGATGACCAGGGGTCAGAAGCCGTCGGTGTTCCAGGTCGGCCAGATCTGGGACGACGGGAGCACGGTCGTCGTGTCCGGCTGGGGCCTGGGCCTGTGCGCCTCCGGCTGCGCCTGCCACCGCGACCCCGTGGCCGGGCACCTCGCCATCGACGAGGACCACGCCCGCGGCCTGCTCGGGCTGGTCAGCCACCGCGACGGCGGCTGCGACTGCTGCGAGCCGTGGACCGCCGACGAGCTCTCCGGCATCCTCCGCGACCTGGAGATGGTCTCCGGCCTCGACGCCCAGGAGCCCCTCGCCGGCTGACGTGGGCTCCCTCGCTCCCCGCCGCCCGCCGGCTCGCGGCGGGTCCCTGCACGGGGTCGCCGCCGCACGGTTGCCGGGGGTCGCCCTCCGGGTAGGGGTGCCCCCATGCTGGGACGAGCCGCCCTCCGCGGGGCCCTCGCCGGGCTGGCCGGCACCGCGGCCATGACCCTCGGCGAGAAGGTCGAGCAGTCCGTCACGCACCGGCCGGACTCCTACGTGCCCGCGCGCACCCTCACCGCGCTCACCACGCGACGCCGGCTCCCCGAGTCCGCACGCCCACCGGTGCGCAACCACCTCATGCACTGGGGGACCGGCGCCGCCGTCGGAGCGCTGCGCGGCATCTGGGCGGCCAGCGGCCTGCGCGGTTGGCGCGCCTCGGCCTGGCACACCTCGGTGCGGCTGGCCACCGACCAGACCCTGGAGAACGCGACCGGCGTCGGCGCGCCGCCGTGGACCTGGTCCCGGCAGGACCAGGCCGTCGACATCGCCGCCAAGGCCCTCTACTCCTTCGTCACCGGCGCGGTCGCCGACCGGCTGGTCCCCCTCGCGCCGGACCGCACCCCGTCCGGCTCGGCCCCGCCGCGCCGCCGTTAGCCCCCGGGTCCGACAGGACTGGCACCTCCCCGGGGCGCCGGAGCCCGCTGGGACCGGTGTGACTGCTGAGGCGTCACCCACGGTCCGACCCCCGCGCGCCGCCCCCGACGAGCCGCGAACGCCTCCTTACGGTGCGTACGGACGCGCACGGAACACCGCCCTCTTCCCGGGTGGGGCGCGGCGAGAGGGGGCCGGCGATGCGGCGCGACCGGACGACGAGGCGACGCTGGCTCGGCGCCGCGCTCTCCCTGCCCGCCGCGGGGGTCGTGCTCCTCGCCCCGGCTCCCGCGAGCGCCGAGCCCACGACCGCCGGGCCCACGACCGCCGCCGAGGCGGCGCGGCTGGTCGCCGAGACCGGCCAGCAGCTGAGCGTGCTCGACGAGCAGGTCCACCAGGCCGAGGTCACCGTGGCCGAGCAGCAGCGGGCCGCCGAGGACGCTGCGGCCGACGCCACCCGGGCCCAGGCCGCCCTGGCCGCGTACGAGCCTCAGCTGCGCGCGATCGCGCAGAGCGCCGGGACCACCCAGTCCCGCATGGCGGCCTTCCTCACCGGGGACTCGGCGGACGCCGTCGTCCAGCAGATGACCACGCTCGACGTCATCGCCGCCCACACCGAGGGGCTGATCTCCGAGGTCGCCGCCGCCCAGGACGCCGCCGAGCAGGCCCAGGCCGAGGCGGACGCCGCGGCCGCCCAGGCCAACGCCGCGCTCGCCGAGCTCGAGCGCCAGCAGGGCGAGGTGCAGGCGCGGGTGGACGCCTACGAGGCCGACTTCAGCCGCCTGACCGCCGCCGAGCAGGCCGCGGTCACCACGCGGCTGGCCGGACCGTCGCTGGCGGCGCCGTCCACCGCGTCGGTGGTGGCCGCCGCGCCGAGCGCGCAGGTCGCGGAGGTGCTCGAGGCCGCGCTCGCGCAGGTCGGCGACGACTACGTGTGGGGCGGGACCGGCCCCAACGGGTTCGACTGCTCCGGGCTGACCAGCTTCGCCTTCCGGGCGGCGGGGGTCTCCCTGCCGCACTCCAGCCGCGCCCAGTCCGGCATGGGGGCGGCGGTCTCCCGCAGCCAGCTCCAGCCCGGTGACCTGGTCTTCTTCGGCTCGCCCGTCTACCACGTCGGCATCTACGTCGGCGGCGGCAAGATGGTCCACGCGCGCACCTTCGGCCAGCCGGTCGCGGTGACCAGCGTCGACATGGCCGGCTACTCCGGCGCCCGCCGCATCCTGGGTCAGTAGAGCCGGCGGCCCTCGGCGAGCAGCTGCACCAGGGCGCCGATCCGCTTCGCGCGGGTGGCCGGCGTCGCGGCCGTCGCCACCCGGTGGAGGACGGCGTAGCGGTTGCGCCCGTCGAGCGCGTCGAACTGCGCCCGCGCGGCCGGCTCCGCGGCCAGCGCGGCGGCGAGGTCGTCGGGCACCGTCGCCGAGGCCGGCCCCGCGTAGGCCCGCTCCCAGCGGCCGTCGGCCTTCGCCGCCTCGACCGCGGCCAGGCCTGCCGGGCGCACCCGGCCGGCCGCGGTCAGGGCCTCCACCGCCGCCACGTTCTTCTGCGACCAGATGCTGCGCGGCCGGCGCGGGGTGATCCGCTGCAGGTAGGACGTGTCGTCGAGCCGCTGCGACCTCCCGTCGATCCAGCCGAAGCACAGGCAGCTCTCCACGAGCTCCGCGTAGGTCACCGACGGCACCCCGGTGCCCTTCTTGGCCAGCTGCACGTAGAGGCCCGGGGCGGTGGCGTGCTCGGCCTCCAGCCACTCCTCCAGCGCCGCCTGGTCGGGGAAGCGCAGCACCGGCAGGTCGGTCGGCAGCGTCACGGCGGGCATGGTGCCGCCCCGGGCCCCCGCCGTCCAGGGCAGTCGATCCGGTTCCGTAGCGTTCGGTGATCGGCGTGCACAGAGGAGGTGCCGGGATGAGCGGCGAGGTTCCTGCGACGGTGCAGGGCATCTACGACGAGGTGCTGCGGCGCAACCGCGGGGAGACGGAGTTCCTGCAGGCGGTGCGGGAGGTCCTCGAGTCCCTCGCCGTCGTGCTCGACCGGCACACCGAGTACACCGAGATGAAGACCGTCCAGCGCATCTGCGAGCCGGAGCGGCAGGTCATCTTCCGCGTGCCGTGGCAGGACGACCGCGGCGAGGTGCACATCAACCGGGGTTTCCGCGTCGAGTTCAACTCCGCGCTCGGCCCCTACAAGGGCGGCCTGCGCTTCCACCCCTCGGTCAACCTGGGGATCGTCAAGTTCCTCGGCTTCGAGCAGGTGTTCAAGAACGCGCTGACGGGCATGCCCATCGGCGGCGGCAAGGGCGGCTCCGACTTCGACCCCAAGGGCCGCTCGGACGCCGAGGTCATGCGCTTCTGCCAGTCGTTCATGACCGAGCTCTACCGCCACCTCGGCGAGTACACCGACGTCCCGGCCGGGGACATCGGGGTGGGCACGCGGGAGATCGGGTACCTCTTCGGCCAGTACAAGCGGATCACCAACCGCTACGAGTCCGGCGTCATCACCGGCAAGGGGCTGGGCTGGGGCGGCGCGCTGGTCCGCACCGAGGCCACCGGCTACGGAGCGGCCTTCTTCGCCGAGGCGATGATGGCGGCGGCCGGGGAGTCGTTCGACGGCAAGCGCGTGGTCGTCAGCGGCTCGGGCAACGTCGCCGTCTACGGCATCGAGAAGGTCCACCAGCGCGGCGGCACGGTGGTGGCCTGTTCCGACTCCGCCGGCTACGTCGTCGACGAGAAGGGGCTCGACCTCGACGTCCTCAAGCAGGTCAAGGAGGTCGAGCGGGGCCGGGTGGCCGACTACGCCGACCGCGTGCCGTCGGCCGAGTACGTGTCCGGGGGCAGCGTCTGGGACGTCCCCTGTGACGTCGCGATCCCGAGCGCCACGCAGAACGAGCTGGACGGCGATGCCGCCGCCGTCCTCGTCCGCAACGGCTGCCGGTACGTGGTGGAGGGCGCCAACATGCCCACGACCCCCGAGGCGGTGCGCGTGTTCCGGGACGCCGGGACCGCCTTCGCCCCGGGCAAGGCCGCCAACGCCGGCGGGGTGGCGACCTCGGCGCTGGAGATGCAGCAGAACGCGTCGCGCGACCGCTGGACCTTCGAGCACACCGAGGCCCGGCTGGAGGAGATCATGCGGGACATCCACGCCCGCTGCCACGCCACCGCAGAGGAGTACGGGTCGCCCGGCGACCTGGTCCTCGGTGCCAACGTGGCCGGCTTCCTCCAGGTCGCCGAGGCCGTCCACGCCCACGGGCTGGTCTGAAGGAGGACCCGCCTCCCCCCACCCTCCGCACCCCCAGGCGGGGCCCTGGTAGGGGAGCCGTTCCAGTACGTCACCAGGCTCGCGGCGGGCCCCTGCACGGGGCCCGCCGCGTCCGGCTCAGACCTCGGCGCGCAGCGCCTCGGCGGCGAGGGCGAGGGAGCGCATCTTGCCCGCGGCCGACGCCCGCGGCAGGTACTTCAGGCCGCAGTCGCTGGTGAGCACCAGCCGCGAGACGTCGACGTCGTCCAGGGCGCGGCGGACCCGGTCGGCCACGACCTCGGGGGTCTCCACCTCCGGCGTGGACAGGTCGAGGACGCCGAGGGCGATGCCCTTGCCCCGCAGCGGCCGCAGCTGGGCCGGGTCGAGGTGCGACTGGGCGGTCTCCACCGAGACGGTGTCGACCGGGGTGTCGGCCAGCTCGGGGAGGAACGAGTAGCCCTCCGGCCGCTCGGAGACCATCGCGGCGTACCCGAAGCACAGGTGCAGGTGGACCGGCCCGGGAGCGCCTTCCACGGCCCGCGTGACCGCCTCCGCGCCGTACTGGCGGGCGATCTCGGGGCGCGCCTGCAGCCACGGCTCGTCGATCTGCACGATGTCGGCCCCGGCGGCGAACAGGTCGGCGATCTCGGCGCGGACGACGTCGGCGTAGGCCAGCGCGAGGGCCCGGTCGTCGGCGTAGTGGTCGTTCTGCGCCTGCTGCGCCATGGTGAACGGCCCCGGGACGGTGATCTTGACCGTCCGGTCGGTGTGCGCCCGCAGGAAGCGGACGTCGTCGACCTGCACCGGCTCCCGGCGGGCGACGTCCCCGACCACCCGCGGCACCGGGATCTGCTTGCCGGACCGGTTCGTCACGTGACCCGGGCTGTCGAGGTCGAGCCCGTCGAGCGCGGTGGCGAAGTGGTTGGAGTAGGACTCCCGGCGGATCTCGCCGTCGGTGAGGATGTCCAGCCCCGCCTCCTCCTGCGACCGGATGGCCAGGAGCGTGGCGTCGTCCTGCGCCTCCGCGAGGAACTCCGGGGCCACCCGCCACAGCTCCTTCGCGCGGACGCGCGGGGGGAACTGGTGGGCGAGCCGGTCGCGGTCGATCAGCCAGTCCGGCTGGGGGAGGCTCCCGACGATCGAGGTGGGCAGCAGCGGCAGGGACGCGGACATGCCGAGGAGTCTGCCGTGCGCCGCACCGGTGCGCCCGGGCCCCTCCTGTGCTGTGCTGACGGCGTGGCCGAGAACTACATCGCGCAACTGGAGTTCGGCTCCCCGAAGATCGACGACGACGCGTTCGTCGCCCCGACGGCGGTGGTCGTCGGGGCGGTCACGATGGGGCCGCGGTCGAGCATCTGGTACGGCGCGGTCGCCCGGGCCGACCACGAGGTCATCGAGATCGGCGAGGGCTCCAACGTGCAGGACGGCAGCACCCTGCACTCCGATCCGGGCTTCCCGCTCATCGTCGGCCGCGGGGTGACCGTCGGCCACCGCGTGGTGCTGCACGGCGCCCGGGTGGACGACGACGTCCTGGTCGGCATGGGCAGCGTCGTCATGAACGGCGCGCACATCGGCGCCGGGTCGATCGTCGCCGCGGGCGCGGTCGTCACCCAGGGCACCCAGGTGCCGCCGGGCTCGCTGGTCGCCGGCATCCCGGCGAAGGTGGTGCGGCAGACCACCGACGAGGACATGGCCCACATCCGCGGCAACGCGGCCAGCTACACCGAGCGGCTGCCCGCGGCGCGGCGGGTCCGGCCGGTGGTGCGGCAGCCGCTGCCGCCCGCGGGCGCGGTCCCGGGGGACGACTTCGCCGACTGAGGGCCCGGCGGTCAGCGGCCGAGGACGAGGACCCAGCGGTTGACCGGCCCCTGTCGCTCGTAGCGGACCTCGTCCACCGCGGCACGGACCAGCGACAGCCCCCGGCCGCGCTCGGCTCCTCCCGCGGGTGCAGGGCGGTCGAGGGCGCTGGGGTCGACCGGCGCGCCGTCGTCCTCGAACACGGCCCGCAGCCGCTGCGGGCTGCTCGACAGCCGCAGGGACACCCGCGCAGCGCCGGCAGCCACCGCGTGCTCGGCGATGTTCGCCGCCACCTCGGCCACCGCGGTCTCGAAGCGGATCCGGTCCCGCGTCCCCACGTCCGGCTCGTCGGCCCACAACCGGGCCAGGAGCGCGTGCACGGGCTCCAGCAGCTCCGGGCCGGCCGTGGTCCGGAGCTGGTGGCTCGCCCCGCCCCTCACCTCAGTCGCCGGCGAAGGCGCTGGCGACGTCCGGGCGGGGCCGCAGCACCTTCCGGAGGTTGGTCAGCTCCAGCACGGCCTCGACCTGCTCACCGGCGGCGGCGATGCGCAGGTCGCCCCCGGCCTGACGGGCGGTCTTGAGTCCCGCGATCAGCGCTCCCAGCCCCGACGAGTCCATCGACTCGGTCCGGGAGAGGTCCACGACGATCCGCGGCGTCCCCCGGCCACGAGCTCGCCCACCAGTGACCGCAGCCGGGGCGCAGCCACCATGTTGAGCCGGCCCAGGGGCCGCACCACGCCGATGCGGCTGTCGGTGGTCTCGGTCTCGAACTCGGTCATGCGGCCGCCTCCGCGGGTCGCTCCTCGGGTCCGCGGTGGCGGACGGCCTTGATGATCACACTGAGGACGGCGAGGTCGAAGGCGACCCACACCAGGTTGACGGCCGTGCCGAGCTCCGACGCGGCACCGGTGGCCGTCCGGACGGTCCCCACGACCGCGGCGGCCGACAACAGCCCCATGACGGCCAGCTGCGGCCGGACGAGGTGCCACGGGCGCCGGGTGACCGACTGCCGCTCCTTCGGCGTCACCGCGAAGCCCAGGCTCCGGCCGAGCACCACGTTGCCGACGGCCGTGGTCACCGACCGGATCCACACCGGGAACAGCGCGAGGGAGTACTGCGGCCCGCGCCAGCTCCGCTTGCCCCGGCCGATCAGGTAGAAGAGCAGCTGGGTGACCGCCAGGAAGGGCAGCAGGCGGAGGAAGAAGTCGGCCGACAGGGCCTGCACCGGCAGGACCCCGCTGACCAGGTAGACGACCGGGGCGGCGAAGTAGACCACGGCCGCGAACCCGGACAGGTAGCTCCACATCGTGGCCAGTACATGAGCCGCTGGGCCACGGTGAGGCCGCGCTGCACCAGCGGGTTCTCCCGCAGCATCACCTGGACCGTGCCCTGGGCCCACCGCAGCCGCTGGGTGAGCATGGTGCCGAGGTCCTCCGGTGCCAGTCCCAGGGCGAGGGTCTCGTGGTGGTAGACGGTGCGCCAGCCCAGCGCGTGCAGCCGCATGCAGGTCGCCATGTCCTCGGTCACCGAGATGGTCGCCATCGGCATGAGCGGCTGCGCCTCGTCGTCCCGGTCCACGTCGATGGCCCGCACCAGCGTGCGCACCGTCACGACCGCACCGAGTGGTGACCAGTCCCGGTGCGCCAGCCGGCTCAGCGCCGCCCGGTCCAGCTCGGCCGGGCCTCCCTCCTCGGCATCCAGCTCCGCGGAGAGGGCGGCGATCTCGGCGAGGTCGGTCTCCAGCGCGGTGACGTCCGCGTCGACCAGGCGCCGGCCGGCCGCGTCGACCCGCTTCTGGAACCCGTACGCGATGTGGTCCGGCGCGGTGGTGCCACCCACACCCACCGCCCACGGGTACCAGTCCCCGTTCTGCTCGTGGGCGAAGCGCAGCAGCACCGGGCGTCCCCAGTCGCGCAGCGCGTCGGCCCACTGCTGGAGGTACGCGTCGTGCGCGCCCGCTGCGAAGTGCGCCGGCGCGAAGACGGGGTTCCCGGGGTCAGCGGCATCCCACGGCTCCCAGGTGACGACGGGTGTGGCCCCTCGCGCGGCGATGGCGTCCAGGTCGCCGACCGGGGGTGCAGCGGTGAAGTCGACGTAGACCACGACCAGCGAGGGGCGTTCCCCCGTGGCGGCCTCGACCGCGTCCACCTCGCCGGCCGCCCGCGCCCCGCCGGGTGTGGTGACCCCGAACGCGAGGGGCTCGGTGCGTTCGGGTGCGTTGCCCGTCGCGGCGGTCAGCACGGCGGCGCCGACCGCGGCCACGACGACGAGCCACCACCAGGGTCGGATGCGGGTCCCCACGACCTGGCGCAACGAGCGCTGGTCCGATCGGTCGCGCACTGTTGGATGATCAGGTCCCCAGCAGCTCCCGCACCAGCGCGCCGACGGCGTCGAGCTCGATGAGGAACCCGTCGTGCCCGTACGGCGAGGAGAGGACCCGCAGCGGCACGCCCAGCCCCTCGGCCACCTGCTCCTGCTGCGCCAGCGGGTACAGCCGGTCGCTGTCGACGCCGGCCACGACCGCGCGCGCGGTCACCCGCGACAGCGCTGCCGCGATCCCGTCGCGTCCCCGGCCGACGTCCCAGGAGTTCATGGCCTCGGTCAGCACCACGTAGCTGCCCGGGTCGAACCGGCGGGCCAGCTTGGCCGCGTGGTGGTCGAGGTAGGAGGCGACGGCGTAGCGGCCGTCGTCCTGGACGACCGTGCCGAACCGCTCGTCGAGCTCCCCGGGGCTGCGGTAGGTGAGGTGGGCGATCCGGCGGGCCACCCCCAGCCCCGCCACGGGGCCGGGGCCGGGCAGGTAGTCCCCGCCGGCCCAGGCCGGGTCGGCGAGGATCGCCGCCTGCTGGGTGGTCTGCGTGCCCAGCTGGTCGGCGCTCACCGCGGCGGCCGAGGCGAGGAAGAACAGCGCACCCACCCGCTCGGGCAGCGCCACGGCCCACTCCAGCGCCCGCATCCCGCCCATCGAGCCGCCGAGCACCGCCGCCCAGCGGTCGATGCCCAGGGAGTCGGCGAGCGCCACCTCCACCCGCACCTGGTCGTGCACGGTGACGGCCGGGAAGCGGGAGCCGTGAGGGGCGCCGTCCGGCGCGGGGGACGAGGGCCCCGTCGTCCCCTGGCAGCCGCCGAGCACGTTGGCGCAGACGACGAAGAACCGGTCGGTGTCCAGCGGCGCCCCGGGCCCCACCAGCCCGTCCCACCACCCCGGCGTCGGGTGGCCGGGCCCGGCGGGGCCGGCGACGTGGCTGTCACCGGTGAGCGCGTGCTCCACCAGGACGGCGTTGCCGCCGTCGGGCGCCAGCGTCCCCCAGGTCTCGTAGGCGACCCGCACCGCCGGCAGCTGCCCGCCGCGTTCCAGCGGGAACGGCCCGGGCAGGGCGAGGAAGACCCGGTCGCCGACCGGGTCGCCCTCCCGCCAGCCGCCGGGGCGGAGCGGGGCCCAGGACGCGACCCGGGCCCCGCCCACCTCAGGCCTCCTTGGCCGCGCGGAAGCCGGCCTCCAGGTCGGCGAGGATGTCGTCGATCCCCTCGAGGCCGACGGCCAGCCGCACCAGCCCGGGGGTGACGCCGGTGGTCAGCTGCTCCTCCGGGGTCAGCTGGGAGTGCGTCGTCGACGCCGGGTGGATCACCAGGCTGCGGACGTCGCCGATGTTGGCCACGTGGCTGTGCAGCTCCAGCGCGTCGACGAACCGCTTGCCGGCCTCCACCCCGCCGTGCAGCTCGAAGGTGAGGACGGCGCCGGCGCCGCGCGGTGCGTACTTCTGCTGCGCCGCGTGCCAGGGGGACGACGGCAGCCCGGGGTAGTTGACCCGGTCGACCGCGTCGTGGCCCTCGAGGAACTCCGCGACCCGCTGGGCGTTGGCCACGTGCCGCTCCATGCGCAGCGACAGGGTCTCGATGCCCTGGACCACGAGGAAGGCGTTGAACGGGGAGATGGCCGGGCCCAGGTCGCGCAGCAGCTGCACGCGCGCCTTGAGGGCGTAGGCCGGGGCGCCCAGGTCGGCGTAGACGACGCCGTGGTAGGTGGGGTCGGGCTCGGTGAAGCCGGGGAACCTGCCGTTCCGCCAGTCGAAGTTGCCCGAGTCGACGATGAGGCCGGCGATCGCGGTGCCGTGACCGCCCAGGTACTTGGTCGCCGAGTGCACGACGACGTCGGCGCCGAACTCGATCGGCCGGATCAGGTAGGGCGTGGCGATGGTGTTGTCGACGATCAGCGGGACGCCGTTGCGGTGGGCCACCTCCGCCACCGCGCTGATGTCGAGCACGTCGCCCTTCGGGTTGCCGATCGACTCGGCGTAGAAGGCCTTGGTGTTCTCCTGCACCAGCGACTGCCAGTTCTCCGGGTCGTCGGGGTCCTCGACGAAGGAGACGCTGACGCCCAGCTTGGGCAGCGAGTGGTGCAGCAGGTTGTACGTGCCGCCGTACAGGGAGGCGGAGGCGACGACGTGGCTGCCGGCCTCGGCGATGTTGAGGATCGCGAGGGTCTCGGCGGCCTGCCCGCTGGAGACGGCCAGCGCCGCGACGCCGCCCTCCAGCGAGGCGACGCGCTGCTCCAGCGCGTCCTGCGTCGGGTTCATGATCCGGGTGTAGATGTTGCCCATCTCGGCCAGCGCGAACAGGTCAGCGGCGTGCTGGGCGTCGCGGAACTGGTAGCTCGTCGTCGCGTAGATCGGCAGGGCGCGGGCGCCGGTCGTCGGGTCCGGGCTCGTACCGGCGTGGATCTGCCGGGTCTCGAAGCTCCAGCTCTGCGGGTCGGTCATGCGCCGGTCTCCTCTCGTCGGGAGACCCCGCGGCGCACGGGGATCTCCGTCCTTGCCGGACGGCGGGCGCCGACCGACCGGCTCTTCCCCTGGAGCACCTCGGACGGAGTCGAGGTTGCCGGGCAGCCAGCCAGGTGCTTCGCACTGCCTCTCGTGAGCCAGGCGTGATCCTAGGCAGGTGGCGCCGGCGGGGCACACGCCCCCCACCTGCGCCTGCGCCCGGCCGGGCCCGGGCCGCGAGGGCGGTCCCGCGGCGGTCCGGCAGGCTGGCGCCGTGCGCGCACTCGTCTTCGACAGCTTCGGCGGCCCGCTGACCGTGCGGGAGGTGCCCGTTCCCGACCCCGCCCCGGACGGCGTCGTCGTGCGGGTCGGTGCCAGCGGGATCTGCCGCAGCGACTGGCACGCCTGGCAGGGCCACGACCCCGACGTCGTCCTGCCGCACGTGCCCGGGCACGAGCTGGCCGGCACGGTGGCCGCGGTCGGTGCCGGCGTCCGCCGGTGGCGGGTGGGGGACCGGGTCACCGTGCCGTTCGTCAACGCCTGCGGCCGGTGCGCCCAGTGCGCCGCCGGGGACCACCAGGTCTGCCCGCGCCAGACCCAGCCCGGCTTCACCTCCTGGGGCTCGCTGGCCGAGCACGTCGCCCTGGACGCCGCCGACGTCAACCTGGTGGGCCTGCCCGAGGAGCTCGACGAGACGACCGCGGCGAGCCTGGGCTGCCGGTACGCCACCGCCTTCCGCGCGGTCGTGCAGGTCGCCGCGGTGCGCCCCGGCGAGTGGGTGGCCGTGCACGGCTGCGGCGGCGTGGGGCTCTCCGCGGTGCAGGTCGCCGCCGCCGCGGGTGCCCGCGTGGTCGCCGTCGACGTCTCCACGGGGGCCCGGGAGCTCGCGCGGCAGCTCGGCGCGGAGTCCACGGTGGGTGGCGGAGGGGACGTCGTCGCGGCGGTCGCGGAGCTGACCGGCGGCGGGGCGCACGTCTCCCTCGACGCGCTCGGCGCCGCGGTCACCTGCGAGAACTCCGTCCGGTGCCTGCGCCCGCGCGGCCGGCACGTGCAGGTCGGGCTGCTGCCACCGGCCCAGGGGAGGCCCGCGGTGCCGATGGATCGGGTGATCGCCCTGGAGCTGCAGCTGCTGGGCAGCCACGGCATGGCCGCGCACGCCTATCCCGGGCTGCTGGGCCTCATCGCCGCGGGCCGGCTGGCCCCGCAGCGGCTGGTCACCCGGGAGCTGTCCCTCGACGACGCCGCGGCGGCGCTGACCGAGGTGGGCCGCACCCCCGGCATCACGGTGGTGACGTCCTGGTGAGGCCGCGGCTCAGAGCACCTTGGACAGGAACGCCTGGCAGCGCGGGTGCTGCGGGTCGCTGAGCACCCGCCGGGGGTCGCCGGCCTCCAGCACCACGCCCTCGTCCATGAAGACCAGCGTGTCGCCCACCTCGCGGGCGAAGCCCATCTCGTGGGTGACGACGATCATCGTCATCCCCGACTCGGCCAGGCCGCGCATGACGTCGAGGACCTCGCCCACCAGCTCCGGGTCCAGCGCCGACGTCGGTTCGTCGAAGAGCATGAGCTTGGGCTCCATCGCCAGCGCCCGGGCGATCGCCACCCGCTGCTGCTGCCCCCCGGAGAGCTGGTTCGGGTAGTTGTGCACGCGCTCGCCGAGCCCGACCCGCTCCAGGAGTTCGATGCCCCGCTGCCGCGCCACCTCCTTGCGCACACCCTTCACCCGCGTGGGCGCCTCGATGACGTTCTCCAGCGCCGTCATGTGCGGGAAGAGGTTGAACCGCTGGAAGACCATGCCGATGTCCCGGCGCTGCGCGGCGACCTCCCTGTCCCGGAGCTCGTGCAGCTTGCCGCCCCGCTCGCGGTAGCCCACGAGGTGGCCGTCGACCCACAGCCGTCCGGAGTCGATCTTCTCCAGGTGGTTGATGCAGCGCAGGAAGGTCGACTTGCCCGAGCCGGACGGCCCGATGACGCAGACCACCTCGCCCGGCGCGACCTCGAGGTCGATGCCCCGGAGCACCTCGACGGAGCCGAAGGACTTGTGCACGCCCTCGGCGCGGACCATGGCCTGCCCGTTGCCGGTCACTTCGAGCTCCCCACGTCGGCCGCCCGGCGGGCGGCGCGCTGTGCCCGGGTCTCCCGCGAGCCGACGCCCCGGCTGAACCGCCGCTCCAGGAAGTACTGGCCGACCATGAGCAGGCTGGCCAGGGCCACGTACCAGAGGATCGAGGCGACGGCCATCGGGATGATCTGGAAGGTGCGGCTGCCGATCGCCCGCAGCTGGAAGTTCAGCTCCGCGCTCACCGGGACGGCGATGAGCAGGGAGGTGTCCTTGAGCATGGCTATCGTCTCGTTGCCGGTCGGCGGGATGATCACCCGCATCGCCTGCGGCAGCACGATCCGGCGCAGGGTCGTGCCCCGGCTCATGCCCAGCGCGCTGGCCGCCTCCGCCTGGCCGGGGTCGACCGACTGGATGCCGGCCCGCACGATCTCGGCCATGTAGGCGCCCTCGGACAGCGCCAGCCCGATCAGCCCGGCGACGAAGCCGGTGAAGATCTGGTTGCCGTTCAGGCCGAACAGTCGCAGGTCCGCGTCGAAGCCGAACAGGTCCATCAGCTGCCGGTCGAAGGGGAAGCCGAACTCGTAGGTGGCGTAGAGCGCGCCGAGGTTGGCGACGAAGAACAGCAGCACGATCCGCGGGATGGCGCGGAAGATCCAGATGTAGGTCCAGGCCGCGCCGGACACGACCGGGTTGGGCGAGAGCCGCATGACCGCCAGGACGATGCCGAGCACGACGCCCAGCAGCATCGCCAGCACGGTCATGACCAGTGTCGTCCGGGCCCCGCGGAGCACCGGCGGGCTGAACATGTTGTCGAACATGAAGCCCCACTGGAACACCGGGTTGGTGACCAGCATGTGGACGAACATCGCCGCCAGCACCGCGATGACGGCGGTGGCGATCCAGCGGCCGGGGTGCCGGACCGGCACCGCCCGGATCTGCTCGGGCGGTGCCGGCCGGGCCGTCGTGTCGGCGGCCATGACGGGGGCTCCGGGTCAGCCGACGGTGGGGTTCACCGTCGGGTCGTCGATGGCGCCGTCCTCGACGCCCCACCGCGAGAGCACCTCGGTGTAGGTGCCGTCGTCGATGAGCGCCTGGACGGCGTCGGCGACCGCCTGGGCGAAGTCGGCCTGGTCCTGGGCCACCACGTAGCCGTAGGGCGCGGCGTCGTAGATGTCGCCGAGCAGCTCGAGCTGGCCGTTGGTCTGCTGCACCGCGTAGGCCATGATCGGGGAGTCGGCGAGGCCGGCGACCGCGGCGCCCGAGACGATCGCCGCGGTGGCGTCGCTCTGCAGGTCGTACTGGTTGATCGTGATCGGCTCCTCGCCGGCGGCCTCGCAGGCGTCCGACCGGGCGGTGAGGTCCTCGACCTGCACGGTGGCCTTCTGGACGGCGATGGTCAGCCCGCAGGCGTTGTCCGGGTCGACCCCCTCGGGGTTGCCGGCCTTGGTCGCCCACTGGGTGCCGGCCTCGTAGTAGCTGACCATGTTGGCCTGCTGCAGCCGCTCGGGGTTGATCGTGAACGACGAGACGCCCACCTCGTAGCGGCCCGAGCCCACCCCGGCGATGATCGAGTCGAAGGCGGCGGTCTCGAACTGCGCCTCCAGGCCCAGCTTCTGCGCGACGAGGGTGAACAGGTCGACGTCGAAGCCGACGATGGTCTCGCCGTCCTCGGCGATGAACTCGTTGGGCGCGTAGCTGGTGTCGCTGCCCACGGTGATCACGCCGTCCTCCGCGACCGCCGGCGGCACCCGGTCGGCCAGCGCCTGGTCGGCCTCGACGCTGGGCAGGGGCTCGCTGGTCGCCGCCGCGTCCCCGCTCCCGCCGCCTCCACCGCTCCCGGCGTCACCGCCGGAGTCGTCCCCGCACCCGGCGAGGACGAGGGTGAGGCCGGCGGCGGCAGCGACTGCCGCCCGTCCGCGCCGGGTCAGGTGTCGGATGGCCACGGGTTGTCTCCCTCCACGGGCACCTGGGTGTTCGAGGTGCGGGGTGCTGATCTTGCCCTGCTGGGCGCGGGCGTGGCGCGGCGAGGCCCCTTGCGGAGGGCGGTGCGTGGGCCCGGTCACGGCCCGGTGGTGGCGGTCGGGACCGGGCGGCCCGTCGGGACGGGCGCCTCCGTGGTCTCCGGTTCGTCCGGTGCCGTCGTCGGCTCCTCCTCCTCGGTCGTCGGCTCGGGCTCCTCCTGCTGCTGCTGCCGCGGCGCCTGCTGCGTCGTCGTGGCCGGTGCCGAGGAGGTCCGGGACGGGGTCGTGGTCTCGGTGTCCGGCTCGGGAGTGGGCTCGCTGGTCTCCGTCGGCTCGGAGGTCTCCGTCGGCACGGTGGTCTCGGTCGGCGCGGCGGGCCGGGAGTCCTCCTGTGCCGGCACGCTGGTGCCGCCGGCCGGGTCGACGGAGGTCGAGGCGGTCGTCTCGGGCCGCACGTACAGGTACAGCGTGCCGATCGCGAGGAACAGGACGGCGAGGACGGCGGTCGACGTGCGCGCCCGGCCGAGGTGGTGGGGCACCGCCGACCACCACCGCTGCCGGAGGCCCGGGGGTGGTGCCGTGCTCACCGCGGGCGTCTCCCCCGTGCTGAGCGTGGGCATCTGGCGCGTGCCCTCCTGGCCGTCGCTGTGCCGCGGGGTCACCGGACACCGTCCCCACCGGCGCCGGAGAGCTCGCCCGACGGTGCGTTCGCGGTCGGCGCGGGCAGGTTCATGCCCTCGCGGTGGAAGGCCAGCACGATGCGGGCGCGCAGGTCGCGGCCCACCTCGAACTGCTTGCCGGGCAGCGTGCGGGCGACCATCCGGACGTTCACCTGCTCGAGGTCGAGCGTCTCCACGCCCATGACGCTGGGCGGGTCGAGGAGCAGGGGGCGCATCCGCTGGTCGCGGAAGGCCTCGGCGCCCACCTCGCGGAGGATCTCGTTGACCCGGTTGACGTCCATGGACGTCGGCACCGGGACGTCGATGACCGCACGGGCCCAGTCGCGGGAGAGGTTCGTGACCTTGACGATCTGCCCGTTGGGCAGGGTGATCACCTCGCCGTTGGGGGAGCGCAGCCGGGTGACGCGGAGGGTGACGTCCTCGATGGTGCCGGTGGCCTCGTCGCCGCCGCCGACCACCTGGATCGCGACGACGTCACCGAAGCCGTACTGCCGCTCGGTGATGATGAAGAAGCCCGCCAGCACGTCCCCGACGACCCGCTGGGCGCCGAAGCCCAGCCCGACGCCGAGCACGGTCGCGGGGGCCACGAGTCCACCGATGGGGATGCCGGCGCGGTCCAGGACGAAGAACACCGCGATCGCGTAGATCAGCACGATCAGCGTCCAGGTGATCACCTGGGTCAGCGAGTGCCGGTGCTTGGCGGCCTCGGAGCGGACCAGCGCGTCGCCGCCGGTGGCGCGGGCGTCGATCCGGGAGGTGATCCGCTCCCCGACCCAGGCGACGAAACGGGCCATCAGCACCGAGCCGAGGACGATGAGGACGATCTCCAGCCCGCGGCCGGCGAGCCAGGTGAGCAGTGTGTCGAGTGGGGCCATCACGCTCCAGCCTCCCCAAGCGCGGGCCGCCGCGCCAACCCGCCCCCGCTCAACGTGACTCGACGAACAGTGACTGCGTGGAGCGGCCGATCGGGCCGGTGGTGTCGTACAGGTCGGCGAAGCACTGCGCCGCGCTGGCCGGCCCGATCGTCGTGGCCGCGTCCAGGCCCAGCCAGTCGCCGGACGGCGGACGGACCGGCGCGACGGTGAGGTCGACGTTGGCGAACGTGGCCCGGGTCCAGTCCAGGACGGCGGAGACGCCGCTGGCCGCGTCGGTCATCACCAGCAGGTGCTGCAGCGGCGTCATCGGCTCGCCGTCGACCAGCGTGCACAGCGGCCGGGTCCACGCCGCCGCGGGGCCGGGGGCGTTGAACGAGCCCGAGGCGAACCGCCACTCCAGGGCCCGGTGGTAGGCGACGTCGGTGGCGAAGAAGTCCGCGGTCTCCGCGCGGCTCTCCTCCGGGCCCGGGATGGCGGGGGCGGGCCGGGGCGTGGCGGCGGACTCCCCGGTGCGCATCCGCCAGGCGGTCAGGCGCATGAGCGGCCGGGTCGGGTCGCCGGCGGTCAGCGCGGCCTCCACCAGCTCGATCCGCCGTCCCGGGCGCAGCACCCGCGCGCTCACCGCGACCGGTCCCACCGGGACCGGGGCGAGGATGTCGAAGGCCAGCCGCACGGTCTGGCCGCCGGCGATCCCGCCGGCCCGCTCGGCCTCGCGCGCCAGCAGCGCCGCGGGTGGGCCGGCGTGCTGCAGACCCGGGTCCCAGGGGCCGATGGTCAGGGCGGTGGCCCGGTACCCGCCGTCGGCGGGCTCGTACAGCGCTGTGGGCAGGTCCGGCGTCGGCACGTCCATGCCGGCAGTGTCGCCGCCGGTCCCGCCTGCAGTGCGCCCGGGCGGCGGGCCGCGCCCCGCCGGCGCCCTCGCGGCCGGACGGCCGTCAGCTGCCGGTGCGACGGGTCTCCCAGACGGCGAAGGCCGCCCACGCCGCGGCCGCGACCGCGGTGACGACCCACAGCCAGCGCAGGTCGCCGGCGGGGTTGGAGAGCGCCAGCAGGACCGCGACGACGAACACCGCGCCGGCCAGGGGCGGCAGGCGCAACAGCTGCGCGAGCGTGTCCGGACCGGGGATGGTGAGGAACACCACGATCGCCGCGGCGAGCAGGAAGCCGCAGAGCCCGCCGAGGAACAGTGCCGTGACCCCGTACTGGGCGGGCAGCACGAGCGACCCCAGGACGCCGAGGACGGCGCCCACCCCCAGCCAGAGCAGCAGTTTCCGGCGTCGGGACGACCACGGGGGCCGGGTCTCGGTCACGGTGCTGTCCTCCCCGGCTCCATCAGCGGCACCCGGGGGGTGTGCCCGGGAGGCGGAGGGGGCACACAGGCCCCCGACCGCCCTGCGGCGGCGTCGCTCAGATCACGGCGAGTTTGCACCCACCGACCCGCGTGCGGACGGTGGAGGGGTTGCCGGCTGCCTCCTCGGGGTGGCGGCACGTCCGTCGTCGATCCAGAGGAGGAGCGCCGAACCCGGCGCCGCGCACACCGTGACGAGAACACCCGCACCACCGCACCAGTCCACCGGCACCGGGACCCACCCGGCCGTCGCCCCACCGCCCCCGCTGGCCGCCGACCGCGGCGGCTCACTGGACCGCGTCGTGTTCGGGGTCGCCGCCGTCCTCGCCCTGGCCTTCGTCGCCTGGGGCTTCCTGAGCCCGCAGGGGCTCGGCACGACCAGCGGCACCGCGCTGGAGTGGGTGGAGACCAACCTCGGCTGGTTGTTCGTGCTGCTCGCGTCGGCCTTCGTCGTCTTCGTCCTGTGGCTGGCCGCCGGCCGGTACGGCCGGATCCCGCTGGGCCGGGACGACGAGGCGCCGGAGTTCCGCACGGTGTCCTGGGTGGCGATGATGTTCAGCGCGGGCATGGGGATCGGGCTGATGTTCTTCGGCGTCAGCGAACCGCTGAGCCACTACGTCTCCCCACCGCCGCGGACGGTGGCCGCCGAGACGCCCGAGGCCGTGCAGACGGCCATGGCCACGACGCTGTTCCACTGGTCGCTGCACCCGTGGGCGATCTACGCCGTCGTCGGGCTGGCCATCGCCTACGGGACCTTCCGCCGCGGTCGCCGGCAGCTGATCAGCGCCGCGTTCGCCCCCCTGTTCGGCACCCGGCGCACCGAGGGCTGGGCCGGGCGGACGATCGACGTCCTGGCGATCTTCGCCACACTCTTCGGCTCCGCGGCCTCGCTGGGGCTGGGCGCGCTGCAGATCGGCAGCGGCATGCAGATCCTGGGTTGGGCCGGGGACGTCGGCAACGGCCTGCTCGTGGTCGTCATCGCCGTCCTGACCGCCGCGTTCGTCGCCTCGGCGGTCTCCGGCGTCGCCAAGGGCATCCAGTGGCTGGCCAACACCAACATGGTGCTGGCCCTGGTCCTGGCCGTCTTCGTGTTCGTCGTCGGCCCGACGGTGTTCATCCTCAACCTGCTGCCGACGACGATCGGCAACTACTTCGCCGACCTGGGGCAGATGGCCGCCCGGACCGAGGCCACCGGCGGCGACGCCACGGCCGAGTGGCTGCGCGGCTGGACGGTCTTCTACTGGGCCTGGTGGATCAGCTGGACGCCGTTCGTCGGGTTGTTCATCGCCCGGATCAGCCGCGGCCGCACCATCCGGCAGTTCGTCACCGGTGTGCTGCTGGTCCCCAGCGTGGTCAGCCTGGTCTGGTTCGCCGTCTTCGGCGGCGCGGGCATCGCCGCCCAGCGCGGTGGGGAGGACGTCGCCGGGCAGGCGACCGCGGAGGGGCAGCTGTTCGGCGTCCTGGGGACCTTCCCGCTGGCCACGGTGATGACCGTGCTGGTCATGGTGCTCGTGGCGATCTTCTTCGTGTCCGGCGCCGACGCCGCGTCGATCGTCATGGGGTCGCTCTCGGAGAGGGGGACGATCGAGCCGAGCCGGGCCATCGTGGTGTTCTGGGGCGTCGTCATGGGGGCGGTGGCCGCGATCATGCTGCTGGTCGGTGGGGACGAGGCGCTCACCGGCCTGCAGAACCTGACGATCATCGCCGCGCTGCCCTTCGCGCTGGTGATGGTGGGGCTGGCGGTGTCGCTGGCCAAGGACGTGCGTTCCGACCCGCTGGTGCTGCGCCGCACGGTCGCGGTCGAGGCGGTCGAGCAGGCCGTCGTCGAGGGCATCACCCGGCACGGCGAGGACTTCGTGCTCGTCGTCGAGCCGGCGCCGGACCTCGACGGGGACGGCGTGCCGGACAGCCCGGTGGGGACCGTCGAGCACCGGGCGGAGGACGGTGACCGCGGCGTGCGCGGCGTGGGCTCCCCGGTACCCGAGCACGGCGGACGATGAGTTCCCCCGGGCGGCCCCGTCCTACTCGCGACGGGGCCGGCCGGGCCCCCCGGACGCCGGGAGACCACCGTGCGGAGGATCTTCGTGAACCTGCCCGTGAGCGACCTGGCCGCGGCGAAGGCCTTCTACGGCGGCCTCGGGTCCTCCTTCAACGAGCAGTTCTCCGACGAGGGGACCGCCTCGGTCGTGATCGAGGAGAACATCGTCGTGGTGCTGCTCGCCCGGGACCGCTTCGCGGACTTCGTGGCGGGGGAGGTCGGCGACCCGTCCGCGGCGACCACGCAGCTGGCCGCGCTGTCGGCCGGCAGCCGCGAGGAGGTCGACCAGCTCGTCGAGCGTGCCCTGGCCTCCGGCGGCAAGCCCTGGCTGCCGGCCCAGGACCACGGGTCCATGTACGGCGCCAGCTTCACCGACCCGGACGGGCACGTCTGGGAGGTCGTGTGGATGGACCCGGCGTCCGTGCAGTGAACCCCGCGGAGGTGCTGGCCGGGGTCTTCGCGGCGGCGGGGCCCCGGCCGGAGCTCGCCGACCGGCTCGCGGTGTTCGTCCCGCTGGTCGGCAGCTGGGACCTGCGGGTGGTCGACATCGCCCCGGACGGCACCCAGAGCGTCCGGGACGGCGAGTGGCACTTCGGCTGGGCGCTCGACGGGCGGGCGCTGGCCGACGTCTGGATCAGCCCGTCCCGGGCGTCCCGGGCCGCCGGTGCGCCCGACGGCGAGTGGGGGCTGAGCCTGCGGTTCTGGGACGCGGCGCTGGGCGCCTACCGCTCGACCTGGCACGGCCCGGCGCGCGGGTGGGTCATCCCGTTCACCGCCCGCCCGACCGCCGACGGGCTGGCCCTGGAGGGTGAGCGGGACGGGACGCGGCTGCGCTGGGTCTTCTCGGAGGTCGGCCCGCGGTCCTTCCGCTGGCGCGCGGAGGAGGACGAGGACGGCCGCGGGTTCCGCGTGCGGCAGCGCTTCGAGGCGACGCGTGCCGCCACCGGGGGTCGGTAGGGGGCACGAGCCCCGACGGGGACTACATTCGGCGTCCGTGCGCCGGCCTGCCCTCGGATACGCCGCCACCGTCGCCGCCGCGGGGTTGTTCGCGGTCAACGGCACGGTGTCCACGCTCGCGCTGCAGGCCGGCATCCCGCCGACCCGGCTGACCGCGCTGCGCTGCGCCGGTGCGGCCCTCGGCCTGCTCGCCGTCCTGGCCGTCGTGGCCCCGCGACGGCTGCGGGTCTCCTGGCGCGAGGTGCCCTTCCTCGCCGGGTTCGGCGTGGTCGGCGTCGCGCTCACCCAGTTCCTCTACTACGTGGCGATCGGCCGGCTGCCGGTCGGCATCGCGCTCGTGTTCGAGATGACCGCGCCGGTGCTGATCGCCCTGTACGTCTGGCTGGTCCGCGGTGAGCGGGTGCGTGGCCGGCTGTGGCTGGCCCTGCTGCTGTCGCTGTCCGGGCTGGTCTTCGTGGCCGAGGTGTGGCAGGGCGGTGGCGGGCTGGACCCGCTCGGGGTCGCGGCGGCGCTGACCGCGGCGGTGTGCCTGGCGACGTACTACCTGATGGGCGAGCGGGGGACGGCCACGCGCGACCCGGTGGCGCTGACCTGCTGGAGCTTTGTGGCCGCGGCGCTGTTCTGGTCGGTCGCGGCGCCGTGGTGGTCGTTCGAGGCCGGCGTGCTGGCCGAGCCGGTCCCGCTGTCGGTCGGCGCGCTCCAGGTCCCGCTGTGGGTGCTGGTCGCCTGGATCGTCGTCCTCGGGGCGATGGTGCCCTTCTGGCTGTCGGTCGCCGCGCTGCGCCACCTGTCGCCGACGACGGCCGGGCTGGTGGCGACCGTCGAGCCGGTGTTCGCCTCGGTCGTGGCCTGGCTGTGGGTCGAGCAGGTGCTCTCGGGGTGGCAGGTGCTCGGCGGGTTCGTCGTCCTGGTGGGCATCGGGCTGGCGCAGACCGCCCGGGGCGCAGCCTCCCCGGCCCCGGCGCCCGCCCGGGCACCGGTCCCCGAGACCGTCGTCCCGTCCTGAGCTGAGGGGACCTGTGCGGGTCACCCCGCGCAGACCCCCTCCGGTCCGGGCTCAGGTGAGCTTGCGGGCCTCGCGGAGGTAGCCGGCCAACTCCTGCATGTACTCGGCCTGGGCGGTGTAGTCCATGCCGAGGTACTTCCACGGGTAGAGCTGCCCGTTCTGGACGGCGGGCAGCAGCGCGGCGGTCGGCTGGGCCGCGAACTCCTCCGGCGCCATGCTCAGCCGCAGCGAGTAGAGGATCACGTCGCTCGGGTGGTTCGGGACCTCCTCCCAGCCCACGCTGTGCCAGAAGTAGCCGTCACCGCCGGGGTCGACGAACTGCACGCCGAGGTCCTGGTAGAGGTGCAGCGAGGGGTCGTCGGCGGCCTTGCCCATCCACCAGCCGTCGCTCGGGGTGGCGTACACCGGCAGCACGGTGACGCCGCTCGCCGCGGCCTCGGTCAGGGCGGTGGACGCCGCCTCGTAGTCCTCCCGCGCGGCGTCGACCAGCGCGTCGTCGGCGCCGAGCGACTCGGCCAGCTCGAGGGTGCGGTCGATGACGTCGGCCGCCGACCCGCCCCAGGTGATGGCGACGATCGGCGCGATCGCGGCGACCTGCTCCTGCTGCTCGATCGACTCGAAGCCGTACAGGGGCTGGGTCCGGTCGATGGTGCCGGAGGAGTCCACCGGGTACGCCGAGGTGACGACGAGGTCGGGGTCGGCGGCGGCCAGCGCCTCGAGGTCGATCTGGCCGTAGCTGGTGCCGACGATCGCCAGGTCGCCGAGGTCCTTGCCCTCGAAGGCGACGTCCTCCGCGGCGGAGGTCTGCCCCCAGGAGGCGACCGGCTCGACGCCGTAGTTCCACAGCGAGGAGACGACGTCGTTGAGCCCGGCGACGCGGGTCGGGGCCTCGCCGAGCTCGACGGTGGTGCCGAGGTCGTCGGTGAACTCCCAGCCGCCCTCCCCCGAGGCGCTGGTGCCGGCGGGGTCGTCGCCGGCGCAGCCGGGGGCGGCGAGCAGTGCGGCCAGGGTGAGGGAGGCGCCGATCAGGCGGCGTGGCGTACGGGGCAACGGTTCTCCTCGCAGGTGGGACGGGGGGTGTTCCTCCGGAGCGGGGGCTCAGGTTAGCCTTGCCTTAGTCGGGTGCCGCAAGGGGCTGGCCCGCCGCAGATCGGAGGGCCGGCCGTGACGGCGACCGCGCAGCAGGAGGTCGTGACCGCCCCGGGCTGGGCCTTCTTCCAGGCCTCCGTCGCCACCGTGCGGCGGCTCGGGCCCAGCTTCGTGCGGCTGACCCTGGCCGGCCCGGACCTCACCGGCTTCGGCGTCGCCGGCGACGACCAGCGGATCAAGCTGGTGCTCGCCCGGGACCCGGCCGGCCTGCGCCGGCTCATGGCCTGCGGGTCGGCCTGGTACCCGGAGTACTGCGCGATGCCCGAGGAGCAGCGGCCGCACATCCGCACCTACACGGTGCGCGCCGCCCGGCCCGACCGCGGCGAGGTCGACGTCGACCTCGTCCTGCACGGCATCGAGGACGGGCACGCCGGCCCGGCCGCCCGCTGGGCGGCCTCGGCCGTCCCGGGGGCCCGCGTGGTCCTGCTGGGGCCCGACCGCCCCGGCCGCGGCCGGATGTGGGGTGTCGAGTGGGCGCCGCCCGCCACGGCCCGCACGCTGCTGCTGGCCGGCGACGAGACCGCCGTCCCCGCGGTCTGCGCGATCCTGGAGGCGCTCGGCGACGGTCCGCGGTCGGTGACCGCGCTGCTGGAGGTGCCGACCGCCGGGGACGCGATGAACGTCGCGCTCCCGGCCGGGGGGACGGTGCGCTGGCTGCCGCGCGACGGCGCGGCCCGAGGCTCGCTGCTGGTGCCGGCGGTGCACGCCGCCCTGTGCGAGCTGGGCGTGGCCTCCGGGCGGCCCGCGGCCGACCTGGAGGACGTCGACGTCGACTCAGAGCTGCTGTGGGAGGTCCCCGAGGGGGGTGCCGCCAGCAGCTGCTACGCGTGGCTGGCCGGGGAGGCGGGCGTCGTCAAGCAGCTGCGCCGCCACCTGGTCGGCGACCTGGGTGTCCCCCGCAACGCGGTGGCGTTCATGGGCTACTGGCGGCAGGGCGTCGCGGGCTGAACGCCTCCCTGCCAGCGGTATCGGAAGCGACACCCACGTCGGGAGTCCGCCGAACGGGGTGTCGCTTCCGACACCGGCGCGGGCGGCTCAGCGGAGGCGGCGGACCGGCACCACCATCGGCGTCCCGGCCACCGGGTCGGGCACGATCCGCGACTCCAGGTCGAAGACGTCGGCGAGCAGCTGCTCGGTGAGCACCTCCGCCGGCGTGCCCGAGGCCACGAGGACGCCGTCCTTCATGGCCACCAGCCGCTGGGCGTACCGCGCCGCCAGGTTGAGGTCGTGCAGCACGACCGCGACCGTGCGCCCCCGCTCGGTGTGCAGCCGGCTGACCAGCTCCAGGACGTCGATCTGGTGGGAGAGGTCCAGGTAGGTGGTGGGCTCGTCGAGCAGCAGCAGGTCGGTGCCCTGCGCGAGCGCCATGGAGATCCAGGCGCGCTGGCGCTGACCGCCGGAGAGGGCGTCGACCGGGCGGTCGGCCAGGTCGCTCATGTCGGTCCAGGCCAGGGCCTCGGCGACGGCGGCCTCGTCGTCCCGCGACCACTGCCTGAGCCAGGACTGGTGCGGGTGGCGGCCGCGGGCGACCAGGTCGGCCACGGTGAGCCCCTCGGGCGCGACCGGCGTCTGCGGCAGCAGGCCGAGCACCTTGGCGACCTCGCGGGTCGGTGTCTTCGCGATGGCGTGCCCGTCGAGCAGCACCTGGCCCCGGGCCGGCCGCAGCAGCCGGCCCAGCGCCCGCAGCAGGGTGGACTTGCCGCAGCCGTTGGGGCCGACGATCGCCGTGAAGGAGCCGTCGGTGAGCTCCAGGTCCAGGTCGCGGACGACGACCCGGTCGTCGTAGGCGAGGCTGACCGACTCGGCGGCGAGACGGACCGGTCCGGCCTCGGTGGCCGGGGGGTGCTCGACGGTGGTCACAGCGTGGATCGCCGCCTTCCGCGGACGAGGAGCCAGAGCAGGTAGGGCGCGCCGACGACGGCGGTGAGGATGCCGACGGGCAGGGCGTCGGGCAGGACGGTGCGGGTGAGCAGGTCCGCCCCGAGGACGAGGGCCGCGCCCAGCAGGCCCGAGGCGAGCAGCGGCGGGCGCGAGCCCCCGGTCAGCCGGACGGCGATCTGGGGCACCACCAGCGCGACGTAGGAGATGGGGCCGGCGGCGGAGACGGCGGCCGCGGTGAGCGCCACGGCGACGAGGACGACCCCGGCCTGCGTGGCGCCCAACCGCAGCCCCAGACCGCGGGCGGTGTCGTCGCCGAACTGCAGCACGCCCAGCGCCCGGCTGGTGGCCAGGGCCAGTGGCAGCAGGACGGCGAGGGCGATGGCGAGCGGAACGGCCTGGCCCCAGGTGCGGGCGTTGAGCGAGCCGGTGATCCAGACGTAGGCGGCCGCCGCGTCGTAGATCTCCGCCCGGGTGAGCAGCCAGTCGGTGAGCGCCGAGGCGACGGCCCACAGCGCGATGCCGACGAGGACCAGGCGGTAGCCGTCGACGCCGCGGCGCCAGGCCAGCACGAACAGCAGGACGCCGGTGACCAGGGCGCCGAGCAGGGCGGCCAGCGGGACCCCCAGCCCGCCGAGCACTCCCGACGCGCCGGCGCTGCCACCGAGCACGATCGCCGCGACCGCCCCCACCGAGGCACCCTGGGTGATCCCGAGGACGTCGGGGGAGGCCAGCGGGTTGCGGGCGAAGGTCTGGAACAGTGCGCCCGCCACGCCGAACGCGATCCCGACGAGGGCACCGACGACGACCCGCGGCGCCCGCAACTGCAGGACGATGAACTCCTGCCGCTCCTCGCCGAGGCCGACGAGGGTGCGCAGCACGTCCACGACGCCGATCGGGAAGTCGCCGCGGCCCAGGCTCAGGGCGCCGAACAGGACGACCACGCCCGCGGCCGCGGCGGGCACGGCCAGCTGCTGCCAGCGGATGCGGCCGGACACCGGGCCCAGGCGGACGACGGTCTCCCCGGGCCGTTCCAGGGTCGCCGTCACGGCCCGGCCAGCCGGCGGCGGCGGATGAGCGCGATGAAGAACGGCGCGCCCAGCAGGGCGAGGACGATGCCGACCTGCACCTCGCCCGGACGCGCCACGACCCGCCCGAGCACGTCGGCGAGCAGCAGGAAGGCGGCCCCGAGCAGGCCGGAGCAGGGGACGAGCCAGCGGTGGGCCGGACCGGTGAAGGCGCGGACCACGTGGGGGACGACCAGCCCGACGAAGGCGATGGGCCCGCAGGCGGCGGTGGCCGCGCCGCAGAGCAGGGTCACCGCGGCCAGGCCGACCAGGCGGGCCAGCCAGATCCGCTGGCCGAGCCCGCGGGCGACGTCCTCCCCGAGCCCCAGCAGGTCCAGCGCGGGGGCGTTGAGCAGCGCGAGGACCAGCCCGGCAGCGAGGAACGGCGCGACCTGCCAGGCGATGTCCGCGCCACGGCCGGCCAGCGCTCCGACCACCCAGAACCGGAAGCTGTCGAGGCTGGTGGAGTCGCTGACGAGGATCGCCCGGACCAGCGCGTACAGCAGCGCCGAGAGCGCGGCGCCGGCCAGCGCCAGGGTGACCGGGGTGGCGCCGCCGCGGCCGACGGAGCCGAGGGCGAAGACCAGGACCGTGCCGGCGAGCGCCCCGGCGAAGGCGAACCACACGTAGCCGGCCGGTGTGGTGATGCCGAGCAGCCAGATCGCCAGGACGACGCCGAGCGAGGCCCCGGCGGTGACGCCGAGCAGCCCCGGGTCGCCGAGCGGGTTGCGCGTGTGGCCCTGGGTGAGGGCGCCCGCGACGCCGAGGGCCAGGCCGACCATCAGCCCGAGCGCGGTGCGTGGCAGCCGCAGCTCGTGGACGATCACCGCCTCCTCGGTGGCCAGCCCCGGGTGGGTGAGGGCCTCCCACACGGTGGCCAGGCCGATCGAGCGGGTGCCGACGGCGATGCTCAGGGCGGCGGCCAGCACGACGAGGACCAGCAGCACGAGGACGGCCAGCGACCGGCCACCCGGCCCGCGCAGCAGCCCGCGGCGGCGGGGAGGGGCGAGTCCGCCGGGTGCCGGGGGAGCGGCGTCGGTCGTCGAGGACACGAGCGGCTCCCGGAGGCGGACAGCAGGGGATAGGTGAGCCTCACCTTAGCCGCAGGGTCGCCACCGGCGCGGGGAGCGGCCGCGGGGCGCCTGCCGCCGGCGGCTCAGCGGTGCTGGCGGCGGCTGCCGCCGTGCCAGTCCTCCTGCACGCCCGCCTCGCCCGGGCTGATGCCGAAGGCGGGCAGCTGGGGGCGCTCGCGCAGGCTGCGCTTGAGCTCGGCGAAGCCCGGGAAGCGCGCGAGGGCGACGACGTGGTCCCAGAGCTCGACGGCGTCGGCGTCGCTGGGCCGGCGGCTGATGACCGGGCCGAAGAAGGCCGGACCGTCGGGCGGGCCGAACTGGAGGATCGGCGTCCCGACGTCCTTCCCGGTCAGCCGCAGCGCCTCGTCGGTCTCCGCCTGGATCCCCGCGTCCCACGACTCGTCGTCGAGGGCGCCGGCGAGGTCGTCCGGCAGCCCGGCGGATGCCAGGACCTCCCCGACGAAGGCCCGGCTCGTGGCGCGCTCGGGAGCCGGCTGGCCGGTGGGGTCCTCGAAGACCCGCTGGCCCATGGCGGCGTAGAGCGGGTCCAGGACGGCGGGGCCGTGCTCCGCGCGGGCTCGCGCGGCGACCCGCAGCAGGCGCAGGCCGGCGGTGTGGCCGGCCTCGTAGTCGGGCGGGAACCGGCTGTCGTAGTCGACGTGCCGGTTCAGCAGCCGCAGCGAGATCAGCCGCCACTCGACCGCGACCTCGCGCTGCGCGGACACCTGGCGGACCCACGTGCTCGTCATCCAGGCGAAGGGGCAGACCGGGTCGAACCAGAAGGACAGCTCTGCGGGGGCGCTCACCGGCCCAGCACCTGCTCGATGGCGTGCCGGACCTCGGGGGCGTCGGGCTGCGTCCGCGGGCGGAACCGGGCGACCACCTCGCCGTCGGCGGAGACCACCCACTTCTCGAAGTTCCACTGGACCTCGCCGGCCGCACCGGTGGCGTCGGCAGCCTCGGTCAGGCGCTGGAAGAGCGGGTGCGCGCCGGGCCCGTTGACCTCGAGTTTGTCGGTCATCGGGAAGGTCACGCCGAACGTGGCCGAGCAGAAGCTGGCGATCTCCTCGGCCGTGCCCGGTTCCTGGCCCATGAACTGGTTGCACGGCGCGCCGAGGACGGTGAACCCGCGGGGTCCGTACTCCCGCTGCAGGGCCTCGAGCTGGGTGTACTGCGGGGTGAGGCCGCACCGGCTGGCGACGTTCACCACCAGCGCCGGGCCGCCACCGGTGAGTGCGCCCACGGTGGTCTCCTCGCCTTGGAGGGTGGTCACCGGCAGGTCCAGCAGGTCGCTCATGGGTCTCCTCGTCGTGTGCGGCGGTTGGCGGCTCCCTCGCAGGGCCCCGCCGCGAGCTCGCGAGCGGTGGGGTGCGAGGGGGTCCTCTCTCAGTCGAGGCCGGTGAGGTCGTCGGGGACGTCGACCGCGTGCTGGCGCAGGGCCTCGAGGGGGACGACGTCGAGCGCGCGGGCGTTGGTCGCCGCGAGGACGACGCCGGCCGCCACACCCGCCTGGTAGGCCTGCAGCCACCGGGCGGCGACCACGCACCAGCGGTCGCCGGGACGCAGGCCGGGGAAGCCGTACTCGGGGCGCGGGGTCGACAGGTCGTTGCCGAGCTCGCGCTGCAGCGCGAGGAACTCCGCCGACACCACCGTGCAGACGGTGTGGCTGCCGATGTCCTCGGGCCCGCTGCTGCAGGAGCCCGTGCGGTAGAAGCCGGTCATCGGGTCGGTGCTGCAGGGCTCGAGCGGACCACCGAGGACGTTCCGCTCGACGTTGCCGGGCTCGCTCATGCGGCCCCCATCCCCGTGCGAGGTGCGCAGCGGCTCACCCGCCCATCTTGCGGGCCCGCCCCGAACGGCGCTGACCGGAGCCGGACCGGCAGCGGCCGACCGCCGGGGAGTGGCAAGGTCGCAGCGTGAGCGAGCTGGCGAGCTCACCGTGGACGGAGCAGCGCCGCGAACGCGGCCGACGAGCGCCGGCGAGGAGGTCCCCGTGAGCGAGCTGAGCGCTGACACGACGAGCGAGCCGACGGTCCTGTGGCGTCCCACCCCGGAGTCGGCGCGCGCGACGCAGCTCGGGCGGTTCGCCGACTGGGTGGCCGAGCGGCGCGGCCTGGACTTCGGCGACCCGCTCGACTACGACGCCATCTGGCGCTGGTCGGTCGAGCACCTCGACCAGTTCTGGGGTGACATCGGCACCTGGTCGGGCGTGCTCCCCGGCGTCCCCGACGACCGGGTCCTCACCCGGCGGGAGATGCCAGGGGCCGAGTGGTTCCCGGGCACCACGCTGAACTACGCCGAGCAGGCGCTGCGGGCCGGCGCCGACGGCACGGTGCCCGCCGACTCCCCGGCGCTGGTCGCCGTCGCCGAGGACCGCGACCCGGTCGAGGTCAGCTGGGCCACCCTGCGCGCCCGGGTCGGCGCGTTCGCCGCCACCCTGCGCCGGCTCGGCGTCCGGCGCGGGGACCGCGTCGCCGGGTACCTGCCCAACGTCCCCGAGGCGGTCGTGGCCTTCCTCGGCACGGCCACCATCGGCGCGGTGTGGTCCTCGTGCGCCCCCGACTTCGGCACCCGCGCCGTCCTCGACCGGTTCGCCCAGATCGAGCCCACCGTGCTGGTCGCCGTCGACGGCTACCGCTTCAACGGCAGGGAGTACGACCGCCGCGACGTCGTCCGCGAGCTGCGCGCCGCCCTGCCGACCGTGCGGACGACGATCGCCGTCCCGCGGCTGCACCCCGACGCGCTGCCGGACGACGTCCTGCCGTGGGCCGACGCCGTCGCCGACGAGCAGGAGCCGCGGTTCGAGCAGGTGCCGTTCGACCACCCGCTGTGGATCGTCTACTCCTCGGGGACGACCGGCCTGCCCAAGGGCATCGTGCACGGCCACGGGGCGATCACCCTCGAGGAGCGCAAGCAGCTCGCCCTGCACGGCGACGTCGGCCCCGGCGACCGCTTCTACTGGTACGCCTCCACCGCCTGGATCATGTGGAACATCGCCACCTCCGCGCTGCTCTGCGGTGCCACCGTGGTGGTCCACGACGGCGCCCCGGCGTACCCGTCCATCGACGCCCAGTTCGCCATCGCCGCGCGGACCCGCCTGACCTACCTGGGCACCAGCGCCGGCTACCTCACCGCCTGCGAGAAGGCCGGCATCCGGCCCGGTGAGACCCACGACCTGTCCGCGCTGCGGTCCATCGGCTCCACCGGCTCCCCGCTGCCGGCGTCGGCCTTCCGATGGGTCTACGACGCGGTGGAGAGCGACGTCTTCCTCGGCTCCCTCTCCGGCGGGACCGACGTCGCCACCGGCTTCGTGGGCAGCACGCTGCTCCTCCCGGTGACCGCCGGCGAGCTCCAGCGGCCGATGCTCGGTGTCGCGGCGGCCGCCTGGGACGAGCAGGGGCAGCCGGTCGTCGGGGAGCTGGGCGAGCTGGTGGTCACCGAGCCCATGCCGTCGATGCCGCTGTACTTCTGGAACGACCCCGACGGCAGCCGCTACCGCGAGGCGTACTTCGAGACCTGGCCCGGGGTCTGGCGGCACGGCGACTGGATGGAGGTCACCGACCGCGGCACCTGCGTCATCACCGGCCGGTCGGACTCCACGCTCAACCGCGGCGGCGTCCGCATGGGGACGGCGGACATCTACGCCGCCGTCGAGTCGATCCCCGAGGTCCTCGACTGCGTCGTCCTCGGCGTCGAGCAGCGCGACGGCGGCTACTGGATGCCGCTGTTCGTCAAGCTGGCCGAGGGCCAGGAGCTCACCGCCGACCTGGCGGCGACCATCAAGGACGCCATCCGGCGGCAGGCCAGTCCCCGGCACGTGCCCGACGAGGTCATCGCCGTCCCCGGCGTACCGCACACCCGGACCGGCAAGCGGCTGGAGGTGCCGCTCAAGCGGCTCTTCCAGGGCGTCGACCCGGCCCGGGCGCTCAACGTCGGCGCGGTCGACGACCCGGCCGCCGTCGAGCACTACGTCGCCCTCGCGCGGGAGCGCGGGACCCGCTGACGGCCTCTCCCGGGCACCGCCCCGAGCGTGCGAGGGGTGGGGAGGAGGGGGTCCTTCTCCTACCCCCCACCACTCGCAGGCTCGCGGCGTGACCCGGGAGAGGGGCCGTTCCAGTCGGTCACCACGTCGAGCAGGACGGCGGCCAGCGCGTCGGGGCAGGTCACGTACGGGATGTGGGAGCAGTCGAGCTCGCGGTACCGCCAGCCCGGCGCCTCCCGGGCCTGCTGCGCGTACCGGTCGAAGGTCGGTGTCGGGAAGCGGGTGCAGCGGACGTAGGTGCGCGGCAGTTCGCCAGCTGCTCCGTTGACCAGGCGGACCGGCCGGCTGAAGTGGCCGACCGGCGTGGCGTGCAGCCGCGGCTGGACCCAGGCCAGGTCCGCCGGGTCGGTGATCTCCCAGAGCTGCGGGAGGATCTGCTCCCACGGCGGCGGCGCGATCCGGGGCAGCAGCCAGCCGTCGCCCTCCTGCTCGACCAGCGCCGTCATCCCGGACCGGCGCTCGGGCGTGACGAGGTCGAGCACGGACTGACCGTCCTCGGGCACGAAGGCGTCGAGGTAGACGACCTCCGCCACCCGTTCCGGCACCCGGTCGGCGACCCCGGTGACCACCATGCCCCCGGAGCTGGTACCCACCAGCACCACCCGGTCGAGGTCCTCGTAGGTGAGCACGCTGACGACGTCCTCGACGTGGGTGAGCAGGTCGATGCCGTGGTCGAGGAGGTGCGCCCGGTCGCCGAGCCCGGTGAGGGTGGGGGTCACCACCTCGTGCCCGGCCGCCCGCAGCAGCGGGGTGGTCCTCCGCCAGCACCAGCCCCCGAACCAGGCGGGGTGCACCAGCACGAACGTCGCCATCGGCCCAGCCCTCCGTCGCGAGGCGGTACCGGCCGCCGCCGGACCCGCCCCGACCAGCCCGTGCGGGTCGACGGTAGGCCCGGCGGGGGATCGGGGACAGCCCGGCGGGCGGTCAGGCGGCGGCGAGCCGGTCCGGGCGGGTCCGGACGACCTCGAAGCCGGGGAACGCCGGCAGCTCCGCGTCGACGACGAGCGGCACGGGCACCGGCCCGCCCACGGTGCCGCGCGCCTCGGTGAGCGTGCGGTCGGCCGGGGGCAGCTGGGCGAGGATCCGCTCGCGCACCTCGGGCCGGACGTGGATCTCCCGCGGCGGCGCGGCACCCGGCCGCCAGGCGACCGCCAGGATGTCGCCGAGCGGGTCCGGCGGTGCCCAGTGCGCCGGCCGGCCTGCTACCGGGTGCTGCTCCGGGGGCGGCGGGGCCGGCGCGGGTGCCACCGCTCGCGGCGCGGGTGTCGCCGCGCGGACGGGGATGGGCGGTGGGGACGGGTCGTGCGGCACGGCGGTCGGGCCCGGCGTCTCCCGACGCCGGACGTCGTCCCGTCGGAGGTCGTCCACGGCCGGCGCCCTCAGGAAGGTGGGCCTGCGCATGACGTGTCTCCTGCTGGGGAGGTGCACCGGGTTCAACAACCGGGACACCGCCACCATGCCCCGGGGGTGTGACGGTTCCGGCGGCTGTTCCACGTGCAACACGCGGCTCCGCGACGCGGCGCGGCGGAGGCCGGGGAGAGTGGGGCGGGCCGGGGACGAGGTCCGGGGACGAGGTCCGGGGACGACCGGGGTGGACGGGGGAGTGCTCGATGGCCGGGCTGCCGCGTGCGCTGACGCCGCTGCGGTACCGCCGCTACCGCCTGCTCGCCGCGTCGCTCGGGTTCTCCCTGCTGACCAACAGCACGTTCGCGGTCGCGGTGGTCTGGCAGGTCGTCGCCCTCGGCGGCGGCCCGGCCGAGCTCTCGCTGGTCAGCGGCCTGCACGCCGGCGGGATGCTGGCCAGCGCCCTCCTCGGCGGCGCGCTGGCCGACCGCGTCCCCCAGCGGCACGTCCTCCTGGCCGTCGCGCTCGTCCAGACGGCCGGCACCGCGCTGGTCGCGGCGCTGTCGCTCGCCGGCGTCCTGACGCTGTGGCAGCTGGCCGCCGTCGGGCTGGCGGGCGGCCTGGCGAACGGTCTCTACTACCCGGCCTACTCCGCGCTGGTCCCGGCCCTGCTCCCGGAGGACCACCTCCTGGCGGCCAACGGGCTGGAGGGCACCATGCGCCCGGTCCTCTTCCAGGCCACCGGGCCCGCGCTGGCCGGCGGGGTGGTCGCCGCGGCCTCGCCCGGGGCGGCCCTCGCGGTCACGGCTGCCGCGGCGCTGGGGGCCGCGGCCTGCGTGGCAGCGATGCCGGCGACGCCGGTCCGCCGGGAGCCGGGGACGGCGCTCGCGCACCCCGTGCGCGGGCTGTTCGCGGACATGGGCGAGGGCTTCCGATACATGGTGCGCACCCCGTGGCTGCTGGCCACGCTGGTGTTCGCCTCGCTGATGCTGCTGGTGATGCTCGGCCCCTTCGAGGTGCTGGCCCCCTTCGCGATCAAGGACCGGGCCGGCGGCGGGCCGGTCGAGCACGCCCTCGTCCTGGCCGCCTTCGGCATCGGCGGCGCCGTGGGGTCGACGACCGTCGCCTCGCTGCGGCTGCCCCGCCGCTACCTCACGGTGATGACCCTGCTGTGGGGCCTCGGCTGCGTGCCGATGGTCGTCTTCGGCACCTCCACGTCGCTGCTGCTGATGATCGCCGCGGGGCTGGTCACCGGCGCGACGGCGCAGGCCGGGATGGTCATCTGGGGCACGCTGCTCCAGCGCCGCGTGCCCCCGGCGCTCCTCGGCCGGGTCTCCAGCCTGGACTTCTTCGTCTCGACGGCGTTCCTGCCGCTGTCGATGGCCCTGGCCGGTCCGGTCAGCGAGCTGATCGGGCTGACCGCGACCTTCCTGGTCGCCGGGCTCGTGCCCCCGGTGCTCGCCGCGGGGACCCTGCTGGCCGCGCGCCTCCCCGCCGACGAGATCGCCCACCCGCTGGACCGCCGACCGGACCCGAGCGGAGTGGGATCGTCCGGGTGAGGCGCACCGATCCCCGCCGCATCACACCGGCCGGAGCACCCGCGCCTCCCACGGGCGCAGGACGGCGGGGTCGTCCTCGGGCAGGTTGCCCAGCACCAGACCGGCGTCGGCGGCCTCCGGGAGCAGCTCGCCCAGCCGGTACTCGTGCCCGCTCAGGTTGCAGACGACGAGCAGCCGGTCGCCGTCCAGGCAGCGGGTGAACGCGTACACCGAGTCGTGGTCCGGCAGCAGCATGGTGAAGTCCCCGGTCGCGACCACCGGCAGCTCGTGCCGCAGCGCGATCAGCCGCCGGTGGTGGGCGAACACCGAGTCCGGGTCGGCGCGCTGGGCCTGCGCGTTCCACTCGACGTGGTCGGGGTTGACCGCGATCCACGGCGTCCCGGTGGTGAACCCGGCGTTCTCCGAGGCGTCCCACTGCACCGGCGTCCGGGCGTTGTCCCGGCTCATCCGCCGCATCGCGGCCAGCACCGTGCCGGGGTCCTCGCCGTGCGCGACGGCCTGGGCGAAGTGGTTGAGTGACTCCACGTCCCGGAAGTCGTCGAGCGAGGGGAAGGGGGCGTTGGCCATCCCGAGCTCCTCGCCCTGGTAGACGTACGGCGTCCCGCGGTGCAGGTGCAGCAGGGTGGCCAGGCACGTGGCCGAGTCGCGGCGGTACCGCGGCGAGTCGTCGCCGAACCGGGAGACCGCCCGCGGCTGGTCGTGGTTGTCCCAGTAGAGGGAGTTCCAGCCGACGTCGGCCAGCCCCGCCTGCCACCGGCCGAACGAGGCCTTGAGGTCGGCCATCCGCAGGGGGCGCGGGGAGAACTTGGACCCGTCGAAGTCCAGCCCGACGTGCTCGAACTGGAACACCATGTCCACCTCGGCGCGGGCCGGGTCGGTGAACAGCCGCGCCTGCTCCACCGTGACGCCGGGCATCTCCCCGACCAGCAGCAGCCGCTCCCGGTGCCCGGCGTAGACCTCGCGGTGCATCTCCTGCAGGAACTCGTGGATGCGCGGCCCGCACAGGTAGGACGCCGACCCGTCGCCGTAGGGCACACCCGGCAGCGGTGGGCCGTCGTGCAGCGAGCCGTCCGGGGCGACGTCCTTGCTGATCATGTTGATGACGTCCATGCGGAACCCGTCGACCCCGCGGTCGAGCCACCACCGCATCATCGCGTGGACCGCCTGCCGGACCTCGGGGTTCTCCCAGTTGAGGTCGGGCTGCTTGCGGTCGAACAGGTGCAGGTAGTACTCGCCGCTGGCCTCGTCGAGCTGCCACGTGGAGCCGGAGAAGAAGGAGTGCCAGTTGGTCGGCTCCGCGCCCGGCGCGCCGGCGGCCAGACCGGCCCGCGGCGGGCGCCACCAGTACCAGTCCCGCTTGGGGGAGTCCCTCGACGACCGGGACTCCACGAACCACGGGTGCTCGTCGCTGGTGTGGTTGACCACCAGGTCCAGGACCAGCCGGATGCCGCGGTCGTGCAGCGCGGCGATCAGCTCGTCGAGCTGGGCGAGGCTGCCGAACAGTGGGTCGACGTCGGTGTAGTCGCTGATGTCGTAGCCGTTGTCGGCCTGCGGCGACGGGTAGACCGGCGAGAGCCAGACGACGTCGACGCCGAGGTCGGCGAGGTGGTCCAGCCGCTGCAGGATGCCGCCGAGGTCGCCGATCCCGTCGCCGTCGGAGTCCATGAACGAGCGGGGGTAGACCTGGTAGACGACGGCACGGGTCCACCAGGCGGGCGCGTCGGGCACCGACCCAGCCCAGCACGCCGGGCCGGACGGCGCACGGTCAGTCCTGCGGCGGCTGCGACATCGGCCTGACCCCGCGCCCGGTCCGCGCCTCGCTCGTTCCTCGCAGCGATGCTCCCGGGCTGTCGTCAGGCGGACGGCGGGGTGTGGTGGACCGCCTCGACGTTGTTGCCGTCGGGGTCGCGGAAGAACGCGCCGTAGTAGCCGGGGTGGTACTCCGGCCACACCCGCGGCTCGTGCAGCACCTCGGCCCCCTCCTCCCGGGCGAGGGCGAAGACCTCGTCCACCGCCTCCCGGGACGGCGCCCGGAGGGCCAGGTGCACCGGGCGGTCGGTGCCCTCGGCGAGCGGGCTGAGCCACAGCTGCGGGTGCCCGTCGGGGCCGGCGAACCCCACGACCGGGCCGTTCGGCGTCTCGTACCGCATCGCCTCGCGGAGGCCGACCGGGGCGAAGACCCGCGCGTAGAAGGCCACGGCGGCGTGGACGTCCGCGGCCTGCAGTCCCAGGTGGTCGATCACGCCGCCGGACCGTAGTGGCCGACGGCGGACGGCGGCCACCGCTGCGGCGCCCGGGGTCGGCAAATCGGGTGCGTTCCGTCGTACCCCTCGCCGACCATGGTCGGACCCCCGTCCCCCGAGGAGGCTCCGCGATGGTCGCCCTGCCGCGCGCACTCGCGCCCCTGCGGCACCGGCACTACCGGCTGCTGGCGGCGTCGATGGCGCTGTCGCTGACCAGCGCCGGGCTGTGGGCGGTCGCCGTGGTCTGGCAGGTCGTGGCCCTCGGCGGCGGCCCGGCCGCGCTCTCGCTGGTCACCGGCCTCTCCGCGGGCGGGATGCTGGCCAGCACCCTGTTCGGCGGCGTGCTGGCCGACCGGGTGCCGCAGTGGTACCTCCTGCTCGCGGTGGCGCTGGTTCAGGCCGGCGCCGTCGCCGTGGTCGCCGTCCTGTCGCTGATGGAGCTGCTGTCGCTGTGGCAGCTCGCCGCGGCCGCCCTGGCCGTGGGGCTGGCGACGGGGCTGTACTACCCCGCCTACTCGGCGCAGCTGCCTGCGCTCGTGCCGGAGGGGGACCTGCTGGCGGCCAACGGGCTGGAGGGTGCCGTCCGTCCGCTGCTGCAGAACGCGGCCGGCCCCGCGGCCGCCGGGTTCCTCGTCGCCGCGCTCTCGCCCGGCGCGGCCCTGGCCGCCACCGCGGCGGTGTCGCTGCTCGCCGTCGCGTACGTCCTGGCGCTGCCGGTCACCCCGGTCCGGCGGGCGGCCGGCGACGACGGCGCCCCGGCGACGGGCGTGCTGGCGGACCTGCGCGAGGGCTTCGCCTACATGCTCCGCACGCCGTGGCTGCTGGCCACCCTGCTGTTCGCGTCGCTGATGGTGCTGGCCCTCCTGGGGCCGCTGGAGGTCCTGGTCCCCTTCGCCATCCAGGACGCGGGCGGCGGGCCGACGCAGCACGCCTACGTCCTGGCCGCGTTCGGGGTCGGTGGGGCGGTCGGCTCCCTCGTCGTCGCGTCGCTGCGGCTGCCCCGGCGCTACCTCACCGTGATGGTCTCCCTGTGGGGGCTGGGCTGCGTGCCGATGGTCGTGTTCGGCCTGTCCACGAGCCTCACGCTGATGATCGCGGCCGGGGCCCTGGTGGGTGCCGCCTTCGAGGCCGGGACGGTCATCTGGGGCACGCTGCTGCAGCGACGGGTGCCGCCGGCCCTGCTCGGCCGGGTCTCCAGCCTGGACTTCTTCGTCTCGCTGAGTCTCATGCCGCTGTCCATGGCGCTGGCCGGCCCCGTCAGCGAGCTGATCGGGTCGGGCGCGACCTTCCTGGTGGCGGGGCTGGCGCCTCCGCTGCTGGCGGCCGTGGCGGTCCTCGCCGCGCGGATGCCGGCCGACGAGGTCGCGCACCCGCTCGACACCGAGGCCGCGAGCGGCTCGCCGGCCGGTGAGCCGCCCGCGCACGGGGTCCTCGACCGGGTCTGACCGGCCGGGCCGCGTCTGCGGCGTGCGCCGGCCGCTGATTGGATGGAGCGACGGCGCCGGGACATCCCCGGTGCGAGGAGGGAGCACCGTGGCCGAGCTGACCCGCCCCGAGGTCGAACCGCCCACCGGCCCGGCACCCAACGACCTCGTCGTCGAGGACCTCGTCGTCGGCGACGGCCCCGAGGCCAAGGCCGGTGACCTGGTGAGCGCGCACTACGTCGGCGTCACCCACGACGGCGGCGAGCAGTTCGACGCCTCCTGGGACCGCGGCGACCCGCTGGAGTTCCGGCTCGGCGTCGGCATGGTCATCCAGGGCTGGGACGAGGGCATCACCGGCATGCGCGTCGGCGGCCGCCGCCGGCTGACCATCCCGGCGCACAAGGCCTACGGCGACCGTGGCGCCGGCGGCGTCATCGCCCCCGGCGCCACGCTGGTCTTCGTCGTCGACCTCGTCGGCGTGCGCTGAGGCGGTGACACTGCGGTCCTCCGGACCACACCGCGGCCAGGTGCCGTCCCCCGACTGAGCCGAGCCCCCACCCGTGTCCCGGTCGGGGACCCTCCGGGCCCCGCGACCGGACCACACCGCGGCCAGGTGCCGTCCCCCGGCTGAGCCGAGCCCCCACCCGTGTCCCGGTCGGGGACCCTCCGGGCCCCGCGACCGGACCGCACCGCGGCCAGGTGCCGTCCCCCCGCCGTGTCTCCCCACCCGTGGCCCGGTCGGGGAGACACGGCGGGGGCGCATGAGCGTGACCGGCGCGGGGCACCGGCGGGTGCATGACACAACCGGCCCCCACCACCGAGCACGCCCTGGCGAAGGACGCCGCTGAGGGCGAGCCCGGAGGGGAGTCCACCGGCACCGTCGTCGTCGCCGGGCTGGCCAACCTCGGCATCGCCGTCGCCAAGCTCGTCGGCGGGCTGATCAGCCACTCCTCGGCGATGCTGTCGGAGGCGGCCCACTCGCTGGCCGACACGATCACCGAGGTCCTGCTGTTCGTCGCGCTCAAGCGCGGCACCCGCGCACCCGACGCCCGGCACCCGGTCGGCTACGGCCGGGAGACCTACTTCTGGGCGCTCCTGGCGTGCCTGGCCACCTTCACCCTCGGCGCCGGCTTCTGCTTCTACCAGGGCGTCACCACGATCCTCGAGGGCGAGGAGCAGGGCGACCCGGTCATCGCCTACGTCGTCCTGGCTGTCTCCTTCGTCCTCGAGGGCGCCTCCTGGCTCAAGGCGGTGCGCCAGGTGCGCAGCTCGGCGCGCCGGTGGCGGACGACGCCCCGCCGCTACCTCGCCGAGACCAGCGACACCACCGTCAAGGCGGTCACCTTCGAGGACAGTGCCGCGCTCGTCGGGCTCGTCCTCGCCGCGCTCGGCCTGTTCCTCGAGCAGCTCACCGGCGACCCCACGTGGGACGGCGTCGCCGCGATCGCCATCGGCGTCCTCCTGCTGCTGGTCGCCGGGTCGCTCGCCCGGGCCAACGTGTCGCTGCTGATCGGCCAGTCGGTGTCCCCGCGCATCCAGGAGGAGCTGCGCGCGGAGATCGCCGCCCTGCCGCAGGTCACCGCCGTCCCGTTCCTGTTCACCACGGTCATCGGCCCCGGTCAGCTGATCGTCGCCGCCAAGGTGGACTTCGCCGACGACGCGACCGTCGCCGACGTCGAGCGGGCCTCCGACGAGGCCGAGCGGCGGCTGGTCGCCCGGCACGAGGGCGTCCGGTACGTGTTCCTCGACCCGACGCCCGGGAACGGGCGGGCGCAGGCGGAGGCGCACCGGCCGGGATGACCCGCGCCGCCTCCGGTGTTGGGGGCGTTCGTGCGCATCGAGGTGTGGTCCGACGTCGTCTGTCCGTGGTGCTTCATCGGCAAGCGCCGGCTGGAGACCGCGCTCGCGCGGTTCCCCCACCGTGACCAGGTGGAGGTCGTCTGGCGGTCGTTCCAGCTCGACCCGACGGCGCCCGAGGGGCAGACCCACCCGGCCCTGCCCGCACTCGCCGCGAAGTACGGCCGCAGCGTCGAGGAGATGCGGGAGATGCAGCGGCAGGTCGAGGAGATCGCCGCCGCCGAGGGCCTGGAGTACCACCTCGCCGAGGGCCTGAGCGGGAACACCCTCCTCGCCCACGAGCTGATCCACCTGGCCGCCGAGCACGGCCTGCAGGGCGCGATGAAGGAGCGGCTGCTGCACGCCCACTTCGAGGAGGGGCGGTCGGTCTTCGACGTCGACTCCCTCGCCGCGCTCGCCGTCGAGGTCGGCCTGGACGAGGCCGAGGTGCGCGCCGCGCTCGCCGACCACCGCCACCGGCCCGCGGTGCTCGAGGACGGCCGGACGGCTCAGGCGCTCGGCGCGACCGGCGTCCCCTTCTTCGTCGTCGACCGCCGGTACGGCGCCGCCGGTGCCCAGCCGGCGGAGCTGCTGCTGCAGGTGCTGGAGAAGGCCTGGGCCGACGCCCGGCCCCTGGAGACGGTGCCCCCGGCCGAGGGCTGCGCCGACGACAGCTGCGCGGTCTGAGGACGGACCCCGGCGGGCCTCGGACGAGGCCGTGGACGCACGACGGCCGCCTCCCCGGAGCACCCGGGGAGGCGGCCGTCGTCGTTCTCGGCCCTACTGGGTCGCGGGGCCGCCCTGCTCGGTGCCGGAGATCTGCCGCAGGAACTCGTGGCAGCGCTTGGCGCGCGCCGAGTCCTGCTCCATCACCTCGCGGAAGAACCCCGCGATGTCCTGGAGCCCGGCGTTCTCCGCGTCGCGCACGTACTGGCCGTAGTCGTGCCCGGCCTTGAGCGAGTGGTACTGCACCGAGATCAGGTCGTAGGTGACGTCCTCGAACCCGGTCTCACCGGTGGCCATGACAGACCTCCTCGTCTCAGAACGGTGGGGTCCTTCCGATTCCCGCCCCTGCGGACCTGAAACGGACCGCTCCGTCTCAGTCGGTCGGGGACTCGGAGAAGGCCCCGCCGGTCACGTCCCCTCCCGCGGCGTCGTCAGCCGCGGTCCGGTCGGCCGCCAGCTCCTCCTCGCCGCTGGCCGCGGGGTCGTCGGCCGTGGAGGCGAGGTCGTCACCCTGGCCGTGGGCGCCGGGGTCGGCCTGCAGCGTGCGGGGGTCGTTGAGCGGGTCCGGGACGTCGGGGTCGGTGACGGTCATGCCCGCCCGGTGCCCCACGCCGCCGGGCGGCAACCCCTGGCCGGACCCGTAACGGATGTGTTACACATCGGCCGTGGAGGCGCTCGGTGCCCTGGCCGACCCGACCCGCCGGGAGCTGCTCGCCCTGCTCGCGCAGGGCGAGTGGGCGGCCGGCGAGTTGGCCGGCCGCTTCCCGGTGAGCCGCCCGGCGATCAGCCGGCACCTGCGGGTGCTGCGCGAGGCGGGGCTGGTCACCTGCCGGGAGGAGGGGCGGCGCCGTCTCTACGCGCTCGACCCGCGCCCGCTCCGGGAGCTGGACGCGTGGCTGGAGCCCTACCGCGACCTGTGGGCCCAGCGGCTGGACGCACTGGACACCGAGATCGCCCGCGGCCGGCGGGCCCGAGATGAGCGGGGGGCTCCGGCGCCCCCGCGGAGCGGAGACCCGACATGACCCAGCAGGACGTGCCCGCCGCCCGCCGCGGCGTGGTCACCACCGAGCCCGACGGACGGCAGCGGCTGGTCTTCCGCCGGTCCTGGCCCGACCCGCTCGAGGACGTGTGGTCGGCGCTGACCGAGCCCGAGCGCCTGGCTCGCTGGATCGGCCGCTACGACGGGGAGCGCGGGCCCGGCGCCACGGGCACGTTCACGATGACCCACGAGCAGGAGCCGGCGAGCGAGGCCATGCGCATCGTCGAGTGCGACCCGCCCCGTCGGCTGGTCCTGGAGTGGACCCTCGAGGAGGAGCCCTGGCGGGTCGAGCTCGACCTCTCCACCGACGGGACGACGACCACGCTGGTCTTCACCCAGGTCTTCCGTGCCGGGTTCCCCGTCGGGGACGTCGCCGGTGGCTGGCACTGGTACCTCGACAAGCTCGACGCCGAGCTCACCGGGGGCGAGGGGCCGGGGGAGTGGGACGCCTTCTGGGCGGGGGTCGGCCCGGGCTACGGCGCCGCGACGCCGGCCGGCTGACCCCCGGCCGGGCCCCGGAGCGTGGCCGGAGACACGGGTGACCACCAGGGACCTTCGTCCCATCGGGTAGACGTCTTATACGTAACATCTCTCACGGTTACAGTGGACGCCCCCGCTTGTACGCTGACCGGACCCGGCCCCCAGTCGGCGCCCGTGGCGCCCGGGCGGACCGATGTCAGCTGAGCAGGACCAGCAGCGCCGGCGGTCGTCCCGTCCGGCGTACCCAGAGGATGGAGACGCCGTGACTTCCGTGGCCACCCCCGGTCTCGACAACGCCCCCACCACGCACGCTCGGCTGCTGGCCTGGGTGCGGGAGATGGCCGAACTGACCACCCCCGACCGCGTCGTGTGGGTGGACGGGAGTGACGAGGAGTGGGAGCGCCTCACGCAGCAGCTCGTCGACGCCGGCACGTTCCGTCGCCTGGACAAGAAGCCCAACTCGTTCTGGGCCGCCTCCGACCCGCGCGACGTCGCCCGCGTCGAGGACCGCACCTTCATCTGCTCGGTCGACGAGGCCGACGCGGGGCCGACCAACAACTGGATGGCCCCCGACGAGATGAAGTCGATCATGACCGAGCTGTACCGCGGGTGCATGCGCGGCCGGACGATGTACGTCATCCCGTTCTGCATGGGCCCGGTCGAGGCCGAGAACCCGATGTTCGGCGTGGAGCTCACCGACTCGGAGTACGTCGTGGTCTCCATGCGGGTCATGGCCCGCATCGGCAGCGCGATCCTCGAGGCCATGGGCGAGGACCGGCCGTTCGTGCCGGCGATGCACTCCCTCGGGGCGCCGCTGGCCGAGGGTCAGGAGGACGTCCCCTGGCCGTGCAGCGACACCAAGTACATCGTGCACTTCCCCGAGGAGCGGACCATCTGGTCCTACGGCTCCGGCTACGGCGGCAACGCCCTGCTGGGCAAGAAGTGCTACTCGCTGCGGATCGCCTCGGTGATGGCCCGTGACGAGGGCTGGCTCGCCGAGCACATGCTGATCCTCAAGCTGACCAGCCCGCAGCAGAAGACGTACTACATCGCCGCGGCCTTCCCGAGCGCCTGCGGCAAGACCAACCTGGCCATGCTCGAGCCGACCATCCCCGGGTGGAAGGTCGAGACCCTCGGCGACGACATCGCCTGGATGCGCTTCGGCGAGGACGGCCGGCTCTACGCCCTCAACCCGGAGTACGGCCTGTTCGGCGTCGCGCCGGGCACCGGCTGGGACACCAACCCCAACGCCATGCGCACCATCGAGAAGGGCAACTCGGTCTTCACCAACGTCGCCCTGACCGACGACGGCGACATCTGGTGGGAGGGCATGACCGACGAGCCGCCGGCCCACCTCACCGACTGGAAGGGCCGGGACTGGACGCCGGAGAGCGGGGAGCCCTCCAGCCACGCGAACAGCCGGTTCTGCACCCCGATCACCCAGTGCCCGATCCTGGCGCCCGAGTACGACGACCCGAAGGGCGTGCCGATCTCGGCGATCCTCTTCGGCGGCCGCCGCAAGACCACGATCCCGCTGGTCACCGAGGCCCGGGACTGGAACCACGGCGTCTTCATGGGGGCCACGCTCTCCTCGGAGACGACGGCCGCGGCCACCGGCGCCGTCGGCGTCGTCCGCCGCGACCCGTTCGCCATGCTGCCGTTCATCGGCTACAACGCCGGTGACTACTTCCGGCACTGGGTGGAGACCGGCAAGGCGCACGACGCCGCCAAGCTGCCGCGCATCTTCTACGTGAACTGGTTCCGTCGCGACGAGGACGGCGGCTTCCTGTGGCCGGGCTTCGGCGAGAACAGCCGGGTCCTCAAGTGGGTCGTCGAGCGCCTGGAGGGGACGGCGGCTGCCGTCGAGACCCCCATCGGGCACGTGCCGGCCGCCGACGCGCTCGACGTCTCCGGTCTGGACCTGACCCCCGAGCAGGTGGAGAAGGCGCTCGCCGTCGACAAGGACGAGTGGCGCGCCGAGGTCCCGCAGATCACCGAGTGGTTCGAGAAGTTCGGCGACAAGCTCCCCAGCACGATGTGGGACGAGCTGGCGATCCTCGAGCACCGGCTCGCGTAGTCGGAGGTCCTCCTCCTCGCCGAGGAGCTGCAGGGCTGCCATGGGCCCCGCCCCGGTCGACGGCGACCGGGGCGGGGCCTGTCGCATCCCGCCCGGTGGCCGCAGCCACGCACCCGCGCCGCCCAGCCGGGAGCGCCCAGGTCGGATAGCGTGACCCGACGTACCCCTCCCCGGCTCAGCGCCGAGCCGAATCGACGACAGGCCCTACCGCCCGTGCCCAATCCGTATCTGCACGTGCTGCGCACGCCGCACACCCTCCCCATGGTGCTGGCCGCGTTCATCGGGCGGTTGCCGCTGTCCATGGTCGGCCTGGGCTCGGTGCTGCTGATCGCCTCCGAGAGCGGGTCCTACGGCTACGGCGGTGCGGTCGCCGCCACGGGCGCGGTCACCACCGCGATCGCCGGGCCGCTGATCGGCCGGTGGGCCGACACCCACGGCCAGCGCCGGACCCTGCTGCCGGTGGTGGCGGTGTTCGTCGCGGCCGGCTGCGTCTTCCTGCCCGCGGTCAAGGAGGACTGGCCGCGCTGGATCGTGTTCGCCTCGGCGGGGGTCGCCGGCGCCTGCATCCCGCCGGTCGCCTCGATGATCCGGGTCCGCTGGACGCACCTGCTGCGCGGCACCCACCGGCTGCCGACGGCGCTGGCCATGGAGTCGGTGGTCGACGAGTTCGTCTTCATCGTCGGCCCGGTGCTGGTCACCTTCCTCTCCACCACCGGGCACGCGACCTCCGGCGTGGTCACCGCCTTCGCCCTCGCCGTCATCGGCAGCCTGCTGTTCGCCGCGCAGGGCCGCACCGAGCCCCCGCCGCACGGCCACGAGGCGCGCACCGGTCCCCGGGCCATCCGCAGCGCCGGGATCCGGGTGCTGTTCGTGGTGGGCGCCGCCGTGGGCGCCATCCTGGGCACGCTGGAGATCGCGCTGGTCGCCTTCGCCGACGAGGTCGGTGCGATGTCGCTGTCCGGCGTCCTCATCGCCGCCCTCGCGGTGGGGTCGATGGCCAGCGGTATCGGCTGGGGCACGGTGCACTGGCGCTCGCCGCTGCGGATCCGGCTGGCGGTCGTGCTGGTCGCCCTCACCGTGCTCAGCGTCCCGCTGCTGCTCATCGGGAGCATCTGGGTCATGATCCCGTTCGTCGTGGTCGCCGGGATCGCCGTCTCGCCGTCGCTGATCAGCTCCTTCACCCTCGCCGAACTGCTCGTGCCGCGGTCGGCCACCACCGAGGCCTTCACCTGGATCGGCACCGCGCTCGGCCTCGGGGTGGCGATCGGCGCCTCGGTCGCCGGCAAGGTGGTCGACGTCGCCGGGGCCAACGCCGCGTTCGCGGTCTCGACCGTCGCCGCCCTCGTCGCCGCGGTGGTCGTCGCCGCCGGACAGCGCGTGCTGCACGTCCCAGCCGAGCACGCCGCCGCCCCGGCGATGGTCCGGTGAGCACCGGACGGCCTCCGGGCGCCAGGACCATCGACGAGGTCCTGGCCGAGGCGCGCGCCCGCCTGCACCGGCTCGAGCCCGAGGAGGCGGCCGCCCACGCGGCGCGGGGCGCGGTCCTCGTCGACACCCGCCCGGCGTTCCAGCGGGACGCCGACGGGGCGGTGCCCGGGGCGCTGGTCGTCGAGCGCAACCACCTGGAGTGGCGGTTCGACCCGGCCAGCGACGCGCGGCTGCCCGAGGCGACCGGCTACGACGTCGAGGTGATCGTGCTGTGCGACGAGGGCTACTCCTCCAGCCTCGCCGCCGACTCGCTGCGGGCCCTGGGCCTGCACCGGGCGACCGACGTCGTCGGCGGCTACCAGGCCTGGCGGGCGGCGGGCCTGCCGACGACGCGCGACTGACCGCCGCTCACCCCGGCCGCACCGCCCCGTCCAGCGCCGCCCGGGCCTCGGCGGCGAGCCGGCGGACGAGCTCACCGGCCGGCTCCGCCCGCGCCAGCGCGGCCGACTGACCGGCCCACAGGTGCAGCTCCTCGACCACGCCGGCGGCCCGTGCCGCGGCCCGGACCGGGGCGGTGAGCAGGTGCACCTCCGGATAGGCAGCCGGTGCGGAGTCCCCGAGCTCCCGGACCGCGTCGTTGACCAGCGCCCGCGCCCGGCGGCCGGTGAACGCCCGGGTGACCGTCGTGGGCCGCCCCTCGGCGAGCGCCGTCACGTGCACCGCTGCGGTGCCCGCCTCGGGCGTGGGCAGGAACGCGGTGCCGAGCTGGGCCAGCGACGCCCCGCCGGCCAGCACCGCGGCCACCCCGGCCCCGTCGGCGATGCCCCCGGCGGCGACCAGCGGCAGCGGGGACACCCGCCGGACGAGGGCCAGCAGCGGCAGCAGGCCCAGCTGCGCGGGTTCCTCGTCCGACAGCCCACCGCGGTGCCCGCCGGCCTCCCACCCCTGGACGACGAGCGCGTCGGCGCCGGCCGCCGTCGCGGTGGCCGCGTCCTCCGGCGAGGTGACCGTGACCCACACCGGCAGCCCCGCGTCGTGCAGGGCGTCGAGCGCGTCCGCGGGCGGCAGCCCGAAGGCGACGGACACGACGGCCGGCCGCAGCTCCCGCAGCAGCTCCACCTTCGCGGCGAACCCGTCGTCGGAGCGCGCCGGGACGCCTGGGGTGGCGCCCAGGCGGGCGGCACGGGCGGCGATGCGGTCGGCGTAGCCGGGCAGGCGGGCGGCCTCCTCCGGCCGCTCGGGCACCGGGGCGAAGACGTTGACGCCGAACGGCGCCCCGGTGCGGGCACGGACCTCGGCCACCTCCGCGGCGACCTGCTCCGGCGTGCGGTAGCCGGCAGCGAGGAAGCCCAGCCCGCCGGCCTCGCCCACCGCCGTGGCCAGCGCCGGGGTGGACGGCCCTCCGGCCATGGGGGCGCAGACGATGCGGGCGGGGACCGGTGGCAGTGGCAGGGGCACGCCGGTGACCCTGCCGCCCGAGGGGACGGCGGGACAAGCCGGGGGGTGCCCGCCGGACGTCCTACGATCCGCGCCGTGGGTCCCTGCCACGCCGCCGCCCCCGCTGTGCCGCCGTCCCGCCCGCCCCGGTGACCCGTTCCCGCCCCGCGGCCGGCGGCGGCCGCCTGCTCCGCGTGTCGCCGGAGCGGCTGGGCCGCTGGCTCGACGGCGTGGCCGCCCGGCACGGGGCCTTGGGCGCGGTCGAGCTCGACGAGGGCGCGCTGCGGATCACCTGCGCGGACACGACGACGGTCGTCCTGCGCGCCCCGTTCCCCTGGCGGCCCGGTCCGGCGCTGCTCAGCGCGTTCACCGCCGCGGCCCGGCAGCCGCACCGGGCCGCGGTGCTGCTGGTCCGGCGCGGGCGCTGGGCGGTCGGCGTCTTCGACGGCGCCGAGCTGCTCGTCTCCAAGGTCGACACCCGGCTGGTCCAGGGGCGGACCGCTGCCGGCGGGTGGAGCCAGCAGCGGTTCGCCCGCCGGCGGGCGAACCAGACCGACGCCGTCGTCGCGGCCGCCGCCGACACCGCCGTCCGGGTCCTCCTCCCGCACGCCGGCGAGGTGGAGGGGCTGTTCACCGGGGGCGACCGCGGGCTGGTCGACGCCGTCCTGGCCGACCCCCGGCTGGGGGCGCTGGCCGCGGAGCGCCGGGTGCCGCCGCTGGAGGTGGGGGAGCCGACGAAGGCAGCGCTGCTGGCGACCCCCGAGCAGTTCCGGGCCGTCGCCGTGCACCTCGTGGAGCCCGGCGACCGCTCGGCCTGACCGGCGGCGCAGTGTCGGACACGTGGACTGACGATGCGTCTCCCGCGTCGTGCTCACGCCGGAGCTCCGGCCAGGTCAGGGCTGGAGGACCAGCCGGATCGGGTTGCCCTCCTTGTGCGCCAGCCGCTCGATCCCGCGGGCGGCCTCGGTCAGGGGCAGCGTCCCGGAGACCGACCGGGACAGGTCCAGGCGGCCGTGCCGCACCAGCGACACCAGCTCGACGACGTGCTCCGGCTCGGAGCCGTAGTGCCCGAGGACGCGCTGTCCGAAGTAGCTGAACTGCGTGCCGTTGCGGATGGTCAGCGGCTGGTCGGTCAGGCCCACGAGGACCAGCGACCCGCCGGCGGCCAGGGTGCGGACCGCCTGCTCGCGCACCGCCGCCACGCCGGCGAAGTCGAACGCGACGGCCAGCCCCGCGCCGGCGGTCGCCTCGCGGATCGCGGCGCCGACGTCCTCGCCCGGGTCCAGCGCCAGGTCGGCACCGAAGGCCAGCGCGCGCTCGCGCGCCTCCGGCACCGGGTCGACGGCGACGATCGGCGCCGCCCCGGCCAGCCGCAGCAGCTGGACGGCGTGGGCGCCCAGGCCGCCGATGCCCCACACCCCGACCGGCTGGGCCGCCCGCACCCCGGCGGTGCTCACGATCGAGGCCCACGGCGTCGAGACGGCGTCGGGCACGATGCACGCCTGCTCCAGCGGCAGCCCGTCCGGGACGGCGACCAGCGTCTCCGCGGTCGCCAGGGCGTACTCCGCCCAGCCGCCGTCGTAGTCGACGCCGCGGGTGTGCACGACCCCGTTCCTGCGCTCCCCGGCCTGCAGGAGCACCCGCCGCCCCTCGGCCCAGCCCGCCACACCGGGACCGAGCTCGGCGACGGTGCCGGCCACCTCGTGGCCGAGGGTGACCTCGTCGCCGGCCAGGAACAGCGGGGACAGCTGCCCCTCGACGAGGTGGACGTCGGACAGGCAGATCCCCGCCGCCGCGACCCGGATCAGCACCTCCCCGGGCCCGGGCACCGGCCGGGGCACCTCCTTCACCGCGAAGTCACGGGTGCGCACGTCCAACCGTCCGGCGAGCATCGTCTCGGGCACGACCCCTTCCTCCCCGGTTCCCGCCGCGCGTAACGTCTCCCGACCGTGTCCTCCGCAACGAGCGCGACGACCACCGCCCCCGATCCCGTCCTCCTCGCCGAGCGCGCCCACCTGGCGCACGCGGCCGACTGCCTGACCCGGATGCGCGCGGCGGCCACCGCCGTCGTGGACGCCGGGGTCGACGCCTGGGCCTCCGAGCGGCTGGGCGCGGCCCGCGCCGAGCGGCTGCGGGCGCTGGCCGACGACCCGGGCGTACCGGCCTTCTTCGGCCGCACCGACGGGCGGGCGGGGGAGGGCATCGAGACCTTCCACATCGGCCGCCGGCACGTCCGCGACGCGGACGGGACGCCGGTGGTCATCGACTGGCGGGCGCCGATGAGCCGGCTGTTCTACCAGGCCGGCGCCGCCGATCCGCAGGGCCTGGTGCGCCGTCGCCGGTTCGGCTTCTCCGGCGGCGAGCTCACCGGCTACGAGGACGAGCTGCTCGGTGCCGGCGAGCAGGCCGACAGCCGGGTGCTGCGGGCGGAGATCGAGCGCCCGCGCAGCGGCCCGATGCGCGACATCGTGGCCACCATCGAACCCGACCAGGACGCGATCGTGCGCGCGCCGCTGGCGGAGTCGATCTGCGTCCAGGGCGCGCCGGGCACCGGCAAGACGGCGGTGGGCCTGCACCGGGCCGCCTACCTGCTCTACACCCACGGCGGGCAGCTGACCCGCACCGGCGTCCTCGTCGTCGGCCCCAACCGCGCCTTCCTGCGGTACATCGAGCAGGTGCTGCCCACCCTCGGGGAGGTCGACGTCGAGCAGACCACGGTGGCCGACCTCACCGCGCGGGTGCCGGTCCGCGCGGTCGACCCGCCCCCGGTCGCCGTCCTCAAGGGCGACGCGCGCATGGCCGAGGTGCTGGACCGGGCGCTGTGGGGGTCGATCGCCAAGCCCGCCGAGGACGTGCTCGTGCCGCTGTGCGGGCGCCGGTACCGGGTGCCGGTCGAGCGGCTCAAGCGCTCCGTCGACGACCTGCGCCGGCGCGGCCGTGCCGGCGACGACCAGCAGCGGCTGCACCACGCCGCCGGGCGGGATCGGCTGGCGATGAGCCTCGCCGAGGACGCCCGCAGGCAGGCCGAGGCCGGCGGGGGCAGCCCGACCGACGCCGAGACGCGGCGCGCGGCGCGCAGCCCCGAGGTCCGGGCGTTCTGCGACGCCACCTGGCCCGCCCAGGACCCCGCCGGGTTCGTGCACGGCCTGCTCACCGACCCGGCACGCCTGGGGCGGGCGGCGCGGGGCGTGCTCTCCGACGACGAGCAGGCCCTGCTGCTGCGCCCGGCCGGACCCCTGCGCTCGGCGCCGTGGACCGCGGCCGACGCGGTGCTCGTCGACGAGGTCGCCGGCTCGCTGGAGCGCACCCCCGGCTACGGGCACGTGGTGGTCGACGAGGCCCAGGACCTCTCGCCGATGCAGTGCCGCGCCGTGGCCCGCCGGCTGGCGGCCGGCTCGCTCACGGTGCTGGGCGACCTGGCCCAGGCGACCAGTCCCTGGTCGGCGACCGACTGGAGCCGGACGCTGGCCGCGCTGGGCCGCCCCGACACCGTCGTCCGCCCGCTGACCCGCGGCTACCGCGTGCCGGGGGAGGTGCTCGACTACGCCAACCGGCTGCTGCCGGCGATCGCGCCCGGCCTGGCCCCGGCGACCGCGGTGCGCCGGGGCGCCGGGGCGCTGCGCATCCAGCCCGACGGGGTCCTGGCCGACGTCGTCGCCGACCTCACCGCGCAGCCGGGCTCGGTCGGCGTCGTCTGCACCGACGCCTCCGCCGCCGAGGTGGCCGCCGCGCTGGCCGCGGCCGGGCTCCGGGCACCCGTGCTCACCGACGACGGAGAGGCGGGCCGCCTGACCGTCGTCCCGGCGTCGCTGGCCAAGGGGCTGGAGTTCGACGCGGTCGTCGTCGTGGACCCCGCCGCGATCGCCGCCGCCGAGCCGCGCGGGCTGCACCGGCTCTACGTCGTCCTCACCCGGGCGGTGAGCACGCTGGTGGTCCTGCACCGCGGGGACCTGCCCGACCTCCTCGCGGGGTGAACACCCGGTCACGGAGGGGCGTACAGGCCGGGCGTGCGCGGCGCGGGTGGTTGTGGACGGTCACGTTTCCTGTTCCAGTGAGCCCCGTCACGGAAGGGGGCCCATGGACCTGCGCACGGATGCACGGGTCAGGACGCTGCTCAAGCTGGCCGCCACGGTCGTCGCGGCCGGGGCCCTCGTCGCGGCGGTCCTCTTCCCGTGGGTCGGCGGGCCGGCCCTGGCCGCCCAGCAGTCGACCAGCCTGCTGGGCGACCTCCCCACCGAGCTGGGCATCGACCCCCCGGCCGGCAACACGGTGCTGCTGGCCGCCAACGGCGAGCCGATCACGTACTTCTACGAGGAGAACCGCGCGCCGGTGGCGGGCGACCAGATCGCCGAGGTCATGAAGCAGGCGATGGTGGCCATCGAGGACGCCCGCTTCCACGACCACCACGGCCTCGACGTCCAGGGCACGCTGCGGGCGCTGCTCACCAACATCGCCGCCGGCGGGGTGCAGGAGGGTGGCTCGACGCTCACCCAGCAGCTGGTCAAGCAGACCCTGCTGCAGACCGCCCGGACGCCGGAGGAGCGCAGCGCGGCCACGGAGCAGACGGTGGGCCGCAAGCTGCGCGAGGCCCGGCTGGCGCTGGCCCTCGAGGACGCCTACTCCAAGGACGAGATCCTCGCCCGCTACCTGAACATCGTGTACTTCGGGCAGAACGCCTACGGCGTGCAGCCCGCCGCCCGCGCGTTCTTCGGCGTGGACGCCGCCGCGCTGACCCTGCCCCAGGCGGCGCTGCTCGCCGGGCTGGCGCAGAGCCCGGCCGCCGACGACCCGTTCACCAACCCCGAGGCGGCCACCGAGCGGCGCAACGAGGTCCTCTCCCGGATGGTCGAGCAGGGCTACGTCACCCCGGCCGAGGGCACGGCGGCCCAGGCCGCGCCGCTGGGGCTGGCCCCGGGCCCGGCGCCCCGCCGCGGCTGCGTCGAGGCCGTCGTCGGCGCGTTCGTCTGCGACTTCGTCCAGCGGTACCTGATCCAGGAGCTGGGGCTCACCCAGGAGCAGCTGGACAACGACGGCTACGTCATCCAGACCACGCTGGACGTCGACCTGCAGCGGGCCGGCGACGCGGCCGTCGTCGAGACCCTGCCCATGGGCGACTCGCTGGCGGCCATGTTCACCGCCGTCGAGCCGGGCACGGGGCACCTGCTGGCGATGAGCGTCAACCGGGTGTTCGGGTACGACAAGGAGGACCCGGCCCAGGAGTCGTTCAACCTCAACGTCGCACCCAGCAAGGGGTCCGGGTCGACGTACAAGGTGTTCACCGCCGCTGCGGCGCTGGCCCGCGGCTACTCCAGCTACTACACGCTGTCCACGTCCGACCCCTACGTCTCCCGGGTCTACCGGGACGGCACCGGCCGTTACGACGTCCAGAACGCCGGCCGCTACCGGTCGACGCTGGACCTCACCACCGCGCTGTACCAGTCCTCCAACACCTACTTCCTCGCCCTGGAGGACGCCCTGGGCAGCGTCGAGGAACCGGTGCGCATGGCCGAGCGGATGGGCCTGTTCCAGTTCAGCGACCCGGCGCTGCCGCAGCAGATCATCGACGAGAACCGCGGCTCGTTCACCTTCGGCGCCGAGGCGACCAGCCCGCTGGCGCTGGCCAGCGCCTACTCCACCCTGGCCGCCAGCGGCACGCAGTGCGACGTCGTCCCGGTCACCGCCGTCCTCGACCAGCACGGGCAGCCGGCCCTCGGCGCCGACGGCGAGCCGCTCGCCGTGGGTGACCGGTGCACCCCCGAGGCGATCCCGCCCGGCGTGGCCACCACGCTCAACCAGATGCTGGTCAAGGACGTCGCACCCGGGAACCCGGGCCAGACCGGCGCCCGCGCGCACGTCCCCGGCCACCAGATCGCCGGCAAGACCGGTACGTCCCAGGACAACGACTCGATCGCCTTCGTGGGCTACACCCCCGAGATCACCGCCAGCGTCATGGTGCTCAACCCCAAGACGAAGCAGAACGTCGGCGGCTTCGGCGGCGGGAAGGCCGCCACGGTCTGGCGCGATGCCATGGCGCCGATCCTGGAGGCTCGGGGGAGCGGGCAGTTCCCGCCGGCCGACGAGGTCGTGCAGAACGGCAACACCCGCCCGGTGCCCGGCTGCTCGTCGGTCCGGGCCTGCCAGGCGGCCCTGGCCGACGCCGGGTTCCAGCACACGACCGTGCGGGTGGACAGCTCCCGCGGGGCCGGCACGCTGCTGGGCACCAGCCCGCCGCGCGGCGGCCGGGCCGTGCCGGGCCAGCTCGTCTCGATCCTGGTGAGCAATGGCGCCGACTACGTGGAGCCGGCTCCCCCACGCCGGTCGGAGCCCGACGAGCCGCCGGCCCGCGAGGCGGAGGACCCGCCCGCCCCGGAGGAGCCGACCGGACCGCCACCGGCGGAGGAGGAGGCCGAGCCGGCACCCGAGCCGGCGCCGGAGGACTCCGCCGGAGGCGACTCCGGGGATGAGGACCGCAGCGGCGACTCCGACGAGGGCGGTGGGGGCTCCGACGAGGACTTCGGCTCCGGCGAGGACTTCGACTCCGGCGAGGACTTCGAGGACGACGAGGGCTGACCGCGGCGGATCCGCTCGTCGAGGGACTGGGTCAGCAGCCAACCGCCGATGAGCACCAGGTGGAGCAGGAACAGCCACAGGCTGATGGCCACCACCGCGCCGACCACGGTCAGCCCGCCGAACGGCGCCCCGAGGGCCAGCGGGAGGGACAGGAAGAGCACGAAGCCCTGCAGGAAGCCCGACAGGCAGGCGGCGGTGAACAGCGCGCCGGACACGAGGGCCGGCCACCGCAGCCGGCCGGCGGCGATCACGCCGAACCCCCACAACAACGGCACGGTGAGCGCGGCCAGCACCGAGTAGTAACCGACCGCCAGGCTGCCCAGCCGGGCGCCCCGCTCGGTCAGCCCGACCATCGCCGAGGCCGCCACCAGCAGCGGGTACAGCAGCAGCGGGGTGGCGACCACCAGCGGCAGCGCCAGCAGCCGGCCGCGCCAGCCGGTCAGCGTGTCCCGGCGCGGGGTGAACCGGAGCAGCGCCCGCCGCAGGCCCTCGCCGTAGAAGGAGAGCGGGAGGAGCGCGAGCACGAACTCCAGCAGGCTCATGCCCACGCCGGCCCGGGCGAGTGCCTGGAGGGCCTCCGGCGCGCCCAGCTGTGCCGGCAGCAGACCGGCCAGTCGCCCGGTGAGGTCGGTGACCGTGTCCGGCGAGGTGAGCAGGGCGGTCAGCGAGAAGGCCACCAGCAGCAGCGGCACCACCGCGATGCCGGCGTAGAACGTCAGCCCGGCGGCGATCAGCGCGAGGTCCCGACCCTGCAGCCGGCGCGCCGCGCCGCGGATCAGGTCCCTGGTCTCCCGCCGCAGGTCCACCGGGTCATGCCACCAGGTCGGGACCGATCCCGCCGGACGGAGCGGTTCCGGGGGTCCTCCGGGGGTCCTCGGTCAGCGCCGGTCCAGCAGTGAGCGGGCCGCGGCGTAGCCGCCCAGGCCGCTGACGGCACCGCCCCGCACCGTTCCGCCGGAGGAGGCCGCCACCACCCGCGGGTGCGCCGTCGCCACGCCCCAGGTGCCCACCTCCGCGGGCGTCGCGGCGACCGGCCAGGACAGGTCGCCGTGGAAGATGTGCCCGCCCGGCATCGCCAGGGACGCCTCGACGTCCAGGGGTGAGGCCGCCTGCAGGCAGGGCTCCCCGGTCGCGTCCCGGGCCAGGCAGTCCAGCAGCGGCTCCTCCAGGTGGGCGTCGAGCTGGGCGACCACGCGGCGCACCGCCTCCCGCCGCGTACCCACCGGGTCCTCCCGGAACAGCGCCGCCGGGGTGTGCAGGCCGAACAGCGTGAGCGTCTGGTGGCCGGCCGCCCGCTCCGCCGGCCCGAGGATCGACGGGTCGGACAGCGAGTGGCAGTAGACCTCGAACGGGATCACGTCGGGCAGCCGGCCGGCGGCGGCCTGGGCGTGCGCGGCGTCGAGCTGCGCGGCGGTCTCGTCGACGTGGAAGGTCCCGGAGAAGGCGACGGCCGGGTCCACGCCCGACCGCAGCCGGGGCAGCCGCGCCAGCACCATGTTCACCTTGAGCTGGGCGCCGTCCGGCGTCGTCCGTGCCGGGACGCCGAACAGCCGGTCGAGCACGGCCGGTGCGGCGCCGCAGACGACCGCGCCCGCGTCGGCGGCCCGCTCGGTGCCCTCGTCGTCGGTCCAGTGCACGGTGACGCCGTCCGGCCGCGGGTCCAGGGCCGTGACCGTCGCCCGGGTCAGCAGCTCCGCGCCGGCGCCCCGCGCCGCGGCCGCCATGGCACCGGTGACCGCGCCCATCCCGCCGACCGGCACCCGCCACCGGCCGGTGCCGTTGCCGACCAGGTGGTACAGGAAGCAGCGGCCGGCCAGTCCGTCGGCGGCGTGCACGTCGGCGAAGGTGCCGATCAGCCCGTCGGTGAGGGCCACCCCGCGGACGACGTCGTGGTCGAGGTCGTCGGCCACCACGTCGGCCAGCGGGCGCTCGAGCAGGTCGTGCCACAGCTGCGGGTCGCGCAGCCGCCCGGCGAGGTCGGCAGGGGAGAGCAGCGGCTCGGTGAGCGTCGGGGCGAGGTCCTCGGCGAGGCCGGCCAGCCGGCCGTAGAAGCGCCGCCAGCCGGCCAGCTCGTCGTCCGAGCCGGTGAGGTCCCGGAAGGACGCGGCGGTGGCCGGCCCCTCGTCCCGCTCGACCAGCAGCCCGGCCGACCCGGGCACCGCGGTGTAGGAGGCCACCGCCCGGTCGGCGAGGGTCACCTCCAGCCCCAGGTCGGCGACGACGCGGTCGGGCAGCAGGCTGACCAGGTACGAGTACGCCGAGAGCCGGACGTCGACCCCGGGGAACACCTGCTGGCTGACCGCGGCCCCACCGACGTGCTCCAGCCGCTCGAGGACGAGCACCGACCAGCCGGCGCGGGCCAGGTAGGCGGCGGCGACCAGCCCGTTGTGGCCGGCCCCCACGACGACGGCGTCGTACCTGCTGCGTGCGCTCACCCGGCGGACGGTAGCGGGTGCGGGGTCCTCAGCCGCCCTGCGTGGGGGCGTCCTCGCTCTCCTCGCAGCCCTGTCCCGGGGCCTGCTCGGCCGTGCCGCAGTCCTGCTCGTTGCGGTCGAGGTCGGTGTTGGAGTTGTTGGTGCTGCTGCACCCGGCGAGCGCCCCGACGAGGGCGAGCACGACCAGGGGGCGCTTGAGATCCATGGGCTGCACGTGCTCGCCGGGGACCGTCGGCAAACCCCACGCGCCCCGGCCGTCCCAGGGGTCTCGGCGACCGCTCGGGGTCGAGGTGAGAGTCCACGAAATCACATCTGGGTAATTGTCACGGCAGCGTCACGGCCCTTACGGTGTGTGTGTCCGCCGGGGCGCTCCGTCACCGCAATGGGTGACACCCCGCGGGCGCCGTCGAGCCGGCTCCCTCCTCCCCGGGGGAGCCGGGCCGGGGACCCACCGCAGCACTGGGGTGAAGCACGCACGGCTCCGCGCCGGGCGTGCCGGGCGCCTTCCCGCTCGAACCCGTCAGCTAACCCGGTAGGCGGCTCGTGGAAGAACGGAGAGTCGCCAGACCATGGCGTCCCACCGCGCCGCCCGCCGCGCTGCGCTCGTCCTCGCCGCCGCCCTCGGCGTCGCCTTCATCCCGACCTCTGCCGGGGCGGAGGAGCCGGCCACGGCCCAGGAGGCCGCGGCCCTCGTCGCCGCCCGGGGGCACGACCTCGAGGTCGTCACCGAGCAGTTCAACGAGGCGCGGGAGGCGCTCGCCGCCCAGCAGGCCGCCGCCCAGGCCGCGGCGGCGCAGGTCGCCGAGGCGCAGGCCGTGGTGACGGCCGCGCGGGAGCACGTGAGCGGCATCGCCCGGAGCGCCTTCACCGGCGAGAGCATGGGGTCGCTGCAGGCGCTGATGACCAGCGGTTCGGCCGACGAGTTCGTGAACCGGGTGACGCTCCTCGAGACCGTCGCCGGTCACCAGAACGACCTGCTCGGGCAGGCCGTCGCCGCCGGCGAGGCCGCCGCGGCGGCCCAGGCCGAGGCCGACCGGATCGCCGCGGAGACGCAGCAGCAGTACGACGCCGTCGCCGAGCAGCAGGCCGACCTGCAGGCGCAGATCGCCGCGTACCAGGCCGACTACGCGCGGCTGAGCGCCGACGAGCGGCGCGCCGCCCTGGCGGCCGCGGCCACCGCCCACGGCGGCGGGGAGCGGGCCAGCCGCGGCGAGCGCGAGGCGCCGTCCTCCGGGTCGGCTCCCGTCGTCGCCGGGAGCGGCGCGCTCCAGGCGGTCATCGACCGGGCCATGGCCCAGCGCGGCAAGCCCTACGTCTGGGCCGCCTCGGGCCCCGGCTCCTTCGACTGCTCCGGGCTGGTCCAGTACGCGTTCCAGGCCGCGGGCATCAGCCTGCCGCACTCCAGCCGGATGCAGTCCTCGACGGGCCAGCAGGTCTCCCGCTCCGAGGCCCGCCCCGGCGACCTGGTCGCCTTCTACAGCCCGGTCAGCCACATCGGCATCTACCTCGGCAACGGCCAGATGGTGCACGCGCCGACCTCCGGCGACGTGGTCAAGGTCGCCAGCGTCGACGCCATGGGCGCCACCCCGAAGTTCAACCGCATCGCCAGCTGAGAGAGGACCCCCGTCCGCCTCACCGCTCGCAGGCTCGCGGCGAGCCTCGGGACGGGGCCAGCCGGAGCCCCCGGACGCCATGCGCGTCCGGGGGCTCCGTCGTGTCTTGACCGTCCGGCCCGGTTGGTGAACACTGCTCTCTATACGGAGCGGTGATCTCAGGAAGGGTGCGAGATGGTCCAGGCGTGGCAGTGGAGCTGGGCGGGCGTCGCGTTCGCCACCGAGCTGGGCGCGCTGGCCGCCCTCGGCTACTGGGGGTGGACCTCCGGCGGGACGGCGACGGCGCGGTGGCTCCTCGCCCTCGGCGTCCCCCTCGTCGCGGCGGTCCTGTGGGGGCTGTTCGCCGCGCCGCAGGCCGTGGTGCACCTCGCCGTGCTCGCCGTCCTCACCAAGGTGGCCGTCTTCGGGGCGGCGGGCGCCGCGCTGCTGGCGGTGGGGTCACCGCGCCTGGCCGCCGTCCTGGTCGTCGCCGCGGTGCTGGGTAGCGTGCTGTCCGGGCCGCTGACCGCACCGGCGTCGGAGGCCGCGGTCAGCGCGGCGCCGGCCGGCTGACCTGCTGCAGCAGCCCCCAGACGAAGCGCGCCCGGACGTCCCCGGGCAGGTGGACCTCCCAGCGGGTGACCACCCCGGGGTCCACGCTGCGCGCTCCGGGCAGGCCCACCACGTCGTCCAGGACGTGCTCCCACACCCGCAACCGGCCGGCCGTGGCGCGCGGCACCGGCGAGCCCGGCGCGCGGACCAGGTGCTCCTCGAGCACGGAGCCGCCGGGGCCGGAGAGCACCTCCCAGCACAGGTGCGGCCACAGCGGCAGCGGCCAGCGGCGGACCTGCAGGTCCAGGTCGCCGAACCGGCGGTCCTCCAGTTCCTCCGGGGGGCCGAGGACGGCGGTGCGCAGGGCCAGTCCCCGAGGCGCGCGGGGCGAGTGCTGCAGCGCCTGCCACCGGGTGTGCGCGGCGTGGGCCTCCGCCCGCGTGGCGCCGACGCGGGGGAGCGCCTCGGCGACCAGGTCGGGGCGCAGGTCGGCCATGCGGCGCAGCAGCACGAGGCAGAACTCCCGCCGCGCCAGCCCCCGCACGGCCCCCGACCCTGCCAGCACCCGTCCGTGCTCATCCCACCGGCCACCGCCGCCGGGATCATGGCCGGGGCGGTCACCCTGGCGTTCCGCCGGTGGGACCGGCCCCGCCTGCGACCGGTCGGCGTCACCCGGAGCCTGCCGGTCGGGTACGAGCTCTCCTCCCGGGGCAGTGCCCACCTCGGCCGCGGGATCGGGGAGGATGGGGCGCGATGAACCCCCGTGCCGTCGTCCTCGCCTTCCGTGCCGTCGCCCTCGCCGAGGCCTGCTCCTGGGTGGGCCTGCTGTTCGGCATGTTCGTGAAGTACGTGCTCGCCACCTCCGAGCGCGGCGTGCAGATCTTCGGCCCGATCCACGGCGGGATCTTCGTCGTCTACGTGCTGGTCGCCCTGCTCGCCGGCCGGGTGCTGCGGTGGAACCTGGTCACCACCGGGCTCGCCCTGGCGGCCTCGGTGCCCCCGCTGGCCACCCTGTGGTTCGACCGCTGGGCCACCCGGACCGAGCGGCTGCCGCTACCGGACCCCGCGCCGGCCTCCTGACCGCCCGGGGCCGCTCGCTACGGTCGCGGGCGTGTCCGAGCCCGTCCTGCCCTCCACCGCCCGCACCCTGCTCGCCCGCACCGCCCGGGCACAGCGTGAGGGCCGAGCCCCCAGCCTGGTCGCCGGCGTCGTGCGCGAGGACGGCCTGGTGTGGTCGGCCGGGCGAGGAGACGTCCCGGAGCCGCACACGGACGTGCAGTACCGGCTGGGCTCGATCAGCAAGACGGTCACCGCGGTCGCCGTGCTGCGGCTGCGCGACGAGGGCCGGCTGGACCTCGACGACCCGCTCGACCGGCACGTGCCCGGGACGCCGATGGGCGACCGCACCGTCGGCCAGCTGCTGGCCCACCTCGGCGGCGCGGCGGCGGAGAGCCCGGGCGGCTGGTGGGAGCGGACGCCGGGCGGGTCGCTCGAGGACCTGGGCCTGGACGACGAGCACGTGGTCCTGGGGGCCGCCCGCCGGTTCCACTACTCCAACCTCGGCTTCGGCCTGCTCGGCGAGTTGGTGGCCCGGCAGCGCGGACGCGCGTGGGGGGACGTCGTCCGCGACGAGGTGCTGGCCCCGCTCGGCATGACCCGGACGACGCCGCGTCCGGTCGCCCCGGCCGCGGAGGGCCACGCCGTGCACCCGTGGGCCGACGTCGTCCTGCCCGAACCGGAGCACGACGCGGGCGTGATGGCCGCCGCGGGTCAGCTCTGGGCGACCCTGGCCGACCTCGCCCGGTTCGCCGTCTTCCTGCTGGGCGACACCGGCGACGTGCTGGACCCGGCGACGCTGGAGGAGATGACGATCCCCGGCGGGGTGGACTCCTCGGTGCCGGGGTGGTCGGCCTACGGGCTGGGCCTGCAGGTGATGCGCGTCGACGGGCGCACCCTCGTCGGGCACGGCGGGTCGATGCCGGGCTTCCTCGCCGGCGTGTTCGTCGACCGCGACGAGCGGACCGGGGCGGTGTCCCTGGCCAACGCCACGAGCGGTCCCGAGCCGGTGGTGTTCGGGCTGCTGGCCGACCTGCGGGCCGCCGAGCCGCGGATCGTCGAGCCGTGGACCCCCGCGCCGTCCCCCGTCCCGCTGGAGCACCTCGGCATCTGGTTCTGGGGTCCGTCGCCGCACGTGCTCCGGGCGCTCCACGGCGGGCTGCTGCACCTGGGGCCGCTGCCGGGCCGGGCGGGGCGCGCGAGCCGCTTCGCCCGCCGGGACGACGGCACCTGGCTCGGGCTGGACGGCTACTACGCCGGGGAGCCGCTGCGGATCGCCCCGGACCACCTCGACCTGGGCACCTTCGTCTTCACCCGCACGCCCTACGACCCCGAGGCCCCGGTGCCCGGCGGGGTCGACGAGGAGGGCTGGCGACACTGAGCCGCACGGGTCAGGGCCGGTCGAAGGCGTCCATCGTCGTCTTCACCACCGCGCCGTAGACCAGGTGCGGGACCAGGTCGCTGACCCAGTCGGTCGCCGACCAGCTGCGCGGGTCGGTGATGCCGAGCGCGGTCATCGGGCCGTTGGCCGCGACCAGGATCCCGGCCGTGGTGAGCAGCGTGCCGACCAGGGGCTGGGACCGGAAGCCGGCGGCCCGCACCAGCCCGACGACGACGCCGACACCGACGCCTGCCACCAGCCCGGTGAGCGGCCCGAGCCCCTGCACCCGGTTGTCGCGGGTCTCGCCCTCGCCGGGGATCGGCACGTGCGCCTTCGCGGCCAGCTCCTCCACGGTCTGCTCCGGGGTGGAGCTGGTGCCGCGGCCCCGGACGGCCATGTCCAGGTACGTGACGGCGTTGAGCGCGGTGCTGGCCGCCGCTCCTGCCGCGGCGCCGCGCAGCGCCCAGCCGGGCACGCTGATCCCGCGCCGTCCCTTGCCGATCGTCCCCACCGGGGTGCGCTTCGCCATGGCCGCGCCCTACCCCGTTGCGCTGCTCACACGCGTGGGACCGGCCGGCAGAGGAACTCGGCCACCAGCCGGGCGCACCGCCCGACGGTCTCGCGGTGCTGGACCTCGTAGCCGTGGGTGCTCAGCGTCGGCAGCGACAGCAGTGCCGCCCGCGCGGTCTGGCCGCTGGCGCGCGCCTGCGAGGCGTCGGAGTCGAAGGACTCCCAGACGGCGGCCCGCGCGCCGAGCCCCAGCTCGCGCCCGAGCGCCAGCAGGTGGTCGGAGAGGGCCTTGTCGTAGACGACGGCGTCGTCGGCGTAGGCGACGACCGGGCCGGAGTCGGCCGGCACCTGGTACTCGGCCTCGACCGGCCCGACGTCGAGGGCGAGCGTGACGTCCCCGGGCAGGGTCCGGCTGGCGTAGGTGGCGCCGATGCCGCCCATCTCCTCCCCGACCGTGCAGACCAGGTAGACGTCCGCCGGAGGGCGCCGGCCCTGCTCGTGCAGCAGCCGGGCGGCGCCGACGAGCGCGGCGAGGGCGGCGCGGTCGTCGAGGAAGTAGGAGCCGACGTAGTCGCCGAACTGGACCAGGGTCCGCCGGCTCGCGTGCACGCAGACGCGCGTGCCCGGGTGGACGCCGGCGGCCTCGAGCTCCTCGACGCCGCGGCCGGTGAAGACGTAGACGTCGCTCCACTGCATGGCCTGGTCGCCGCCGTCGGGCTTGGTGCGCCAGACCTGGCTGGTCTCCTGGGTGGTGTGCTCGGAGCCGAGCAGCAGGACCGCGGTGAACTGCTCTTCGTCGCCGAGGACGGTCAGGGGGCCGAGCCCGAAGTTGCCTGGGTACATCGTGCCGAGCTGGGACAGCCGCAGGGTGCCGTCCGGTTCCACCCGCTTGACGATCATGGAGAGCTCGTCCAGGTGGGCCATCACCCGCACCACCGGCGCGTCCGGCTCACCCGCGCCCCGCAGGAGGGCGACGAGGTTCCCGGCGGGGTCCACGGACAGCTCGTCGACCAGCGGGGCCAGTGCTGCCCGGCAGACCTCGCGGACGTCGTCCTCCTGGCCTCCGGGCCCGTAGGCGGCGAGCAGGTCCTGGAGCAGGGCGCGGTCGTCGGGGGACACGGGACTCCTCTGGTCGGGGCGCGGGCCCCGCCGCCTACCCCGGAGCGTCCTCGGGGTACCCCTCGTACCGGGTGGTGCCGCCCGGGTCGACGACCATGCGGCCCGGCCCGGCGGCCGCCCCCTCCACCCGGACGACGACCGGCCGCAGCCGGGGCCGGGCGACCTCGCCGGAGAGGAACACCCGTACCTCGTCCAGGACGCCGTTGGTGCTGTGGGCACGGAAGGCGCGTCCGGTGCCCTCGAGCTCGAGGACGGCGGACCGGGTCCCGTCGAAGCGCAGCAGCGCCTCCAGGGGCCCTCCCCACTCGGCCCGGAGCACCGCGACCTCGCCGGCGAGCCGGGCCCGGCGCTCGCGGGTGAGCAGGCGGAACTGCTGGTCCAGGACGGCGGCGGCGCCGTCCGGTGTCAGCCCGAACGCGGCCCGCAGACCGTCGACCGCGGCCGCGTCGTCCTCCGCGTCCGCCAACACCTGCACGAACCGGGCCGGCTCGGCGAGGACGGCCTCGATCGCGGCGAGCACGGCCAGCCGGTGGGCGCGGGGATCGGTCACCGCGCTGCCCGTCGTACCACGGTCCTGAGCAGGCAGGTCGTCGTCCGGCGCACGGCGCGAGCATCTCGCGGGCACCTCGTCCGCGACCAGTGGCGGCGACGCGGCACCGTCCGCAGGCTGGAGCCGTGGACGACGTCGGCGTGCGGCTGGAGCGGGCCATCGAGGAGCTCCTCGATGCCCGGCGGGCCGGCACGTCGATCTGTCCCTCGGAGGCCGCGCGTGCGGTCGCCCCCGCGGAGTGGCGCGCCCTCATGCCGGAAGCGCGGGCCGCAGCCGGGCGACTCGCGGTCGCCGGCCGTGCCGAGGTCACCCAGTCCGGCGAGGTCGTGGACGTCGCGACCGCCCGCGGCCCCGTGCGCATCCGCCGACCGGGCTGAGGGAGACGCGGACGGCCGGCGCCGGAGGCTGGGTCGGTACGTCCCGGCAGCGCGGTCGAGCAGCGGGTCAGTCCGTCCCGGCAGCGCGGTCGAGCAGCGGGGTCAACCGGTGGTCCACCAGTCGGCGCAGGGCGAGGGCGGTGTCGGTCCGCTGCACGCCGGGGATCGTCAGCACGTGCTCGGTGATCCGCCACAGGTGGTCGGCGTCGGTGGCGACGACCCGCACCAGCAGGTCGGCGACGCCGGAGAGCGCCGTCACCTCGAGCACCTCGGGGATCTGGGCCAGCGCCTCGCCCACGTCGGCCAGGCTGCGCTGCACGACCTGCACGGTGACGTAGGCCCCGAGCCGGTAACCGAGCGCCTCCGGCCGCACCCGCGCGTCGAACGGCGCCAGGGCGTCGCTGGCCTCCAGCCGGGCCAGCCGGGCCTGCACGGTGTTGCGCGCCAGACCGAGCTGCTGCGACAGCGCCGTGGCGCTCGCGCGCGGGTCCTCGGTGAGGGCCCGGAGCAGGCGGGCGTCGGTGGCGTCGAGGGCCGGCACGTTGCTCAGTCTGACATGCGAGGACGTCCTAGTACCGGGCATCGTGCGCAGGACCGCGACGGGATCTTGCGCAGATCGCGCGAGGGGTGTCTGCTCCACGGGAGGCCCGGTCGTGCCACGATGTGTGAGTGGCGCCACACCCCGGCGCCGCGAGACGTCCAGCACCGCCAGCGCCGGCGACCCCGGCCGCTGCGGCCGACGGCGAGGAGATGCCCGTGAGCGTGTCGAGCGCGACCACCGAGGTGGTCGACCCCGTACCCGGGGCCGGGGCCCCGCACCTGCCCCAGCAGCCGGACCTCGTGCAGCTGCTGACCCCCGAGGGCGAGCGGGTCGAGCACCCCGAGTACTCGGTCGACGTCAGCGACGAGGAGCTCCGCGGCCTGTACCGCGACCTGGTCCTGGTCCGCCGGTGGGACGTCGAGGCCACCGCCCTGCAGCGCCAGGGCGAGCTGGGCATCTGGGCCTCGCTGCTGGGCCAGGAGGCCGCCCAGATCGGCGCCGGCCGCGCGCTGCACCCCGACGACATGGCCTTCCCGACCTACCGCGAGCACGGCGTGGCGTGGACGCGCGGGGTCGACCCGCTGCACGTCATCAGCCTGTTCCGCGGCGTCGACAACGGCGGCTGGGACCCGGTCGAGACCCGGTTCAACCTCTACACCGTCGTCATCGGGGCGCAGTGCCTGCACGCCACCGGCTACGCGATGGGCCTGCAGCGCGACGGCGCCGAGTCGGCCGCGCTGGCCTTCCTCGGCGACGGCGCGACCAGCCAGGGCGAGGTCAACGAGGCGATGATCTGGGCGGCCAGCTTCTCCGCGCCGGTCGTCTTCTTCTGCCAGAACAACCAGTACGCGATCAGCGTCCCGCTCGAGCGCCAGTCGCGGGTGCCGCTCTACCAGCGGGCCGCCGGCTTCGGCTTCCCGGGGGTGCGGGTCGACGGCAACGACGTCCTCGCCGTCCTGGCGGTGACCCGCGCGGCGCTCGCCGCCGCCCGCGACGGGCAGGGGCCGACGTTCATCGAGGCGTTCACCTACCGCATGGGCGCGCACACCACCTCCGACGACCCGACGCGCTACCGGCTGGCCAGCGAGCTGGAGGAGTGGAAGCTGCGCGACCCCATCGCCCGGCTGAAGGCGTACCTCTCCCGGAGCGGAGTCGCCGACCACGACTTCTTCGCGGCCGTCGAGGCCGAGGCCGACGAGCTGGCCACGCGGATCCGGAAGGGCACCGTCGAGATGCCCGACCCCCCGGGGACGGCGATGTTCGACGCCGTCTACGCCGAGCAGACGCCGCCCCTGGCCGCGCAGCAGGCGGAGTTCGAGGCGTACCAGGCGTCCTTCGAGGGGGGCGAGCACTGATGGCCGCGCAGACCCTCACCATCGGCAAGGCGCTCAACCTGGGCCTGCGCAAGGCGATGGAGGACGACGCCAAGGTCGTGCTCATGGGTGAGGACATCGGCCGGCTCGGCGGCGTCTTCCGCATCACCGACGGCCTGCAGAAGGACTTCGGCGAGGACCGCGTCGTCGACACCCCGCTGGCGGAGGCGGGCATCCTCGGCACCGCCGTCGGCCTGGCGATGCGCGGCTACCGGCCGGTCTGCGAGATCCAGTTCGACGGGTTCGTCTTCCCCGCCTACAACCAGATCGTCACGCAGGTCGCCAAGATCCACGCCCGCTCCCGCGGGAAGCTGACCATGCCGATCGTCATCCGCATCCCGTTCGGCGGGGGCATCGGCGCGGTCGAGCACCACAGCGAGAGTCCCGAGGCCTACTTCGCGCACACCCCTGGCCTCAAGGTGGTCGCCGTCAGCAACCCGGTCGACGCCTACTGGGCCATCCAGCAGGCGATCGCCCACCCCGACCCGATCGTCTTCCTCGAACCCAAGCGCCGGTACTGGGAGAAGGCCGAGGTCGACACCGACGCGACGCCCGGTCCGCTGTTCGCCTCCCGGGTGGTGCGGGGCGGGGACGACGTCACCGTGTGCGCCTACGGCCCGATGGTGAAGACGGCGCTGCAGGCGGCCGAGGCGGCGGCGGAGGAGGGCCGCTCCCTCGAGGTGGTCGACCTCCGCACGCTGAGCCCCCTCGACCTGGACCCGGTGTTCGACTCGGTGCGCCGCACCGGCCGCTGCGTCGTCGTCCAGGAGGCCCCGGTGACCCTCGGCCTCGGTGCGGAGATCGCCGCCCGGGTGACCGAGACCTGCTTCCACTCGCTGGAGGCGCCGGTGCTGCGGGTCGGGGGCTACGACACGCCGTACCCGCCGTCGAAGCTCGAGGAGGAGTACCTCCCCGACCTCGACCGGGTGCTCGACGGCGTCGACCGCGCGATGGGGTTCTGAGGCCATGTCGCTGCGACAGTTCAGGCTGCCCGACGTCGGCGAGGGCCTCACCGAGGGCGAGATCCTGCAGTGGCTGGTCGCCGTCGGCGACACGGTGACGGTCAACCAACCGCTGTGCGAGGTGGAGACGGCCAAGGCCGCCGTCGAGCTGCCCTCCCCGTACGCCGGCACGGTGACCGAGCTGCTGCACGAGGCCGGGACGACGGTCGACGTCGGCACGCCGATCATCACCATCGACACCGGTGGGGACGCCGCGCCGGCCCCGGCGGGCGACGGCACCGCAGAGCAGCCCGCCGCGGGCCTGATCGGCGGCGAGGCGCCCGGCGGGCGCACCGCGGTGCTCGTCGGCTACGGCCCGCGCACCACCGAGGCCCGCCGGCGGCCGCGCCGCGCCGTCCACCCCCACCCGGCGCCGGCGCCGCTGGCCGGGTCCGCCGACGAGGACTCCCGCGGGACGCCGCTGCTCACCACCGCCCCCGACGCCCGGACCAAGCCGGTGCGGCACGGCGGGCTGGAGGTCGGCCGGGCCGCCGAGGCGCACGCCGCGGCCGAGGAGGCGGCGACCGCGCTCGTGGCCGCCCCCGGGCGCGGGCGGCTGCGGCCGCTGGCCAAGCCGCCGGTGCGCAAGCTCGCCAAGGACCTCGGGGTCGACCTGACCGCGCTGACCGGCAGCGGCGCCGGCGGGGTCATCACCCGTGCGGACGTCGAGGCCGCCGCCGGCCGTGCACCGGCTCCGGACGCCGCGGCCGCGCCCGCCCCGGTCGTCGCGCTCCCGGCGGGGGAGACCCAGCGGATCCCGGTCAAGGGGGTGCGCAAGCACACCGCCGCGGCGATGGTGGCCAGCGCCTTCACCGCGCCGCACGTGACCGAGTTCCTCACCGTCGACGTCACCCGGGTGATGAAGCTGCGCACGCGGCTGGCGGCGCGGCCCGAGTTCGCCGGGGTCAAGGTCAGCCCGCTGCTGTTCGTCGCCAAGGCGCTGCTGCTGGCGGCGCGCCGGCACCCCATGGTCAACAGCTCCTGGGACGAGGCGGCGCAGGAGATCGTCGTCCACGGCCAGGTCAACCTCGGGATCGCCGCGGCGACCCCGCGCGGGCTCGTCGTCCCGAACATCAAGGACGCCGGCCGCCTGTCGCTGACCGAGCTGGCCGCGGCGCTGGCCGAGCTGACCGAGACCGCGCGGGCCGGCCGCACCGCCCCGGCGGACATGACCGGCGGCACGATCACGATCACCAACGTCGGGGTGTTCGGCGTCGACACCGGGACGCCGATCCTCAACCCCGGCGAGTCGGCGATCCTGGCGTTCGGCGCCGTCCGCGAGATGCCGTGGGTGCACAAGGGCAAGGTGCGGCCGCGGCAGGTGACCCAGCTGGCCCTGTCGTTCGACCACCGCATCATCGACGGGGAGCTGGGCAGCCGGTTCCTCGCCGACGTCGGGGCCCTGCTGTCCGACCCCGGCACCGCCCTGGCGTTCTAGACGACCCGCCCGCCGCCGGCCCGGCCCGGCGGCGGGCACCGACCCCGGCGTTACGGACGTGTTCGGTCCGGCTCGCAGGGGTACGTCGTGCACGACCGACCACCCGAGCAGAGGAGCAGGCAGTGGCCAGCGTGCAGGAATCCATCGACGTCGACGTCCCGATCCGGGTCGCCTACGACCAGTGGACCCAGTTCGAGTCCTTCCCGCAGTTCATGGGCGGGGTGGAGCGGATCACCCAGCTCGATGACACGCACACCCACTGGGTCACCAACATCGACGGCGTCAAGCGGGAGTTCGACGCCGAGATCACCGAGCAGCACCCCGAGGAGCGGGTGGCCTGGACCAGCACCGGCGGCGAGGCCAAGCACGCCGGTGTGGTCACCTTCCACCGGCTCGACGACACCAAGACCCGCGTCATGATCCAGATCGACTGGGAGCCCACGGGCCTGGTCGAGAAGGCCGGCGCGGCGCTCGGCTTCGACGACCGCCAGGTGAAGGCCGACGCCAAGCGGTTCAAGGAGTTCATCGAGAGTCGGGGCACCGAGACCGGCGCCTGGCGCGGGGACGTCTCCCGCCCCGACCAGGCCTGAGCGGCCCTCGCTGCCCCACCCCTCGCACGCTCGGGGTGGGGCAGCGAGGCCGAGGACGAGACGGCGCCCGCCCCCTTCTGCAGGGGACGGGCGCCGTCGTCCGTGGTGGCCCCCGGCGGGGCCTTCCGTCACTCGGCGTCGAGGTCCTGGGCGACCAGGCCGGCGATCTGCTCGAGCACGGCCGGGTCGTCACTGGAGACGACGACCTCCATGCCCTGCTTCGCGCCGAGCGTCATGATCATCAGCGGTGACCCGGCGTCCACCGGGTGGCCGCCCGCGGTGGCCAGCGTGACCGGGACCCCGGCCTTGCCGACGGCCTCGGCGATGAGCGCCGCCGGCCGGGCGTGCAGGCCGACGCGGGAACCGACGGTGACGACTTGGCTGGGCATGGGGGATCTCCCTCGCTCTGGGGTTCGGGGTCGGGGTACAGCCTGGCGGCTCAGGCGCGAGCCGGCTGGGTGACGGGGGCGGCGGTGTGCGCGTGGGCCAGGTCCACGGCGTCCTCGGGCACGGCCTCGGCCCTCTTCCGGCCGATGCTCTTGGCGACGATCACGGCGGCCGCGCCGACGATCGTGCCCACCACGATCGCGAGCAGCCACATCAGGAACCCGTTGATCGCGAAGAACACCACGATGCCGCCGTGCGGAGCCTGCGCCTGGACGCCGGCGGCCGCCACGATCGCGCCGGTGGTCGCGCCGCCGAGCATGATCGAGGGGATGACCCGCAGGGGGTCGGCAGCGGCGAACGGGATCGCGCCCTCGGTGATGAACGCCAGGCCCAGCAGCCACGCGGCCTTGCCCTGCTCCTGCTCGGCCGGGGTGAACAGCCTCGGCCGGACGACGGTGGCCAGGGACAGCGCGATCGGCGGCACCATCCCGGCGGCCATGACCGTCGCCATGATCACCAGCGGGCCGGTGTTCTCCGTCGGGTTGGCGATGTAGCTGGACAGGCCGGCCGTGGCGAAGGCGTACGCGGCCTTGTTGACCGGGCCGCCCATGTCGAAGGCCATCATCAGGCCGAGCAGGATCCCGAGCAGCACCGCGGAGGTGCCGGAGAGGCCGTTGAGCCAGTTGGTCAGCCCGGTGATGGCCGCGGCGAGCGGACGGCCGAGGACGAGCACCATCAGACCGCTGGCGAAGAGGGTGGCGAACAGCGGGATGACCACGACCGGCATCAGCCCGCGGGCGACGCGGCCGACCTTCAGCCGGCTCAGCCAGAGCGCCGCGAAGCCCGCGATCACGCCGCCGATCAGTCCGCCGAGGAAGCCGGCATTGACCTGGACGGCGACCAGGCCGGTGACGAAGCCGGGCGCGATGCCCGGCCGGTCGGCGATGGCGTAGGCGATGTAGCCGGCCAGTGCCGGGACGAGGAAGGAGAACGCCAGTGAGCCGATGAAGAACAGCATCGCGCCGAGGTAGCCGGCCAGTCCGCCGTTGAGGTCGGCGACCGTGCTGGTGGGCAGGTCGAACAGGGAGTTGTTGACCACCCAGTCCTGCGCCCAGGAGTTGCCGGAGTCGGGGTTGGTCAGCGCGACCGGGTAGCCGGCGAGCAGGAACCCCAGCGCGATGAGCAGGCCGCCGGCCGCGACGAACGGGATCATGTAGCTGACGCCGGTGAGCAGCCAGCGGCGGACCTCGGAGCCGGTGCCCGGCCGGCCCGCGGACGACGCGGCGGCGGTCTCATCCGCAGCGCCGCCCGGCACCCGGCGGGCGTTGGGGTCGTCGGCAGCGGCCAGCGCCTCGCGGATCATCACGTCGGGCTCGTTGATGGCCCGCTTGGTGCCCGACTGCACGACCGGCTTCCCCGCGAACCGCTCGCGGTCCTTGACACCGACGTCCACGGCGAAGATCACCGCGTCGGCGGCGCGGATGACCGACGGGTCCAGCGGCGTCGAGCCCGAGGAACCCTGGGTCTCGACGTGCACGTCGACGCCGGCGGCCTGCCCGGCGGCGGTGAGCTTGTCGGCCGCCATGTAGGTGTGCGCGATCCCCGTCGGGCAGGCGCTGACCACGACCAGGCTGCGCGTGCCGGCCTGGGTCTCCGCCGCGGCGGCGGGGGCCGGGGTCGGGGCGGGGGTCGGCGCCGGCGCGCCGGCGGGGGAGCCGATCGGGGCTGCCGCCGGCTCGGGGGCGACGACCTCCTGCACGAGCGCGACGACCTCGGCGTCGGACCCCGCCGCCCGCAGCGAGGCCACGAACTCCGGCCGCACCAGGGCCCGGGCCAGCGCGGTGAGCAGGGTGAGGTGGTCGGCGTCGCCGTGCGCCGGCGCGGCGATGAGGAAGGCCAGGTCGGCCGGGCCGTCGGGCGCGCCGAAGTCCACCTCCGGGGACAGGCGGGCGAAGGCCAGCGACGCCTCGGTGACCGCCTCGGAGCGGCAGTGCGGGATGGCGATCCCGCCCGGCAGGCCGGTGGCGGCCTGGGCCTCCCGGGCGAGGGCGTCCTGGGCGAGGCCGTCGGCGCTCGTGGCCCGGCCGGCCTCGGCCACCAGGGCCGCGAGCCGGCGGACGACGGCGCTCTTGTCGGTGCCCAGGTCGGCGTCGAGCACGACCAGGTCGGGGGTGATCAGGGCGGGCATGGCGGACCTCTCCGGGAGGCGTCAGCGGACGTCGCGGCCGGCGGCCGGGACGGGGGTGGTGCCGGGTGCAGCGGTGGTGCCGGGAGCGGAGCGGGATCCGGAGGCGGGGCCCTCGGGGTCCCGGACGACGGTGACGCGGACGGCCTCGCCGTCCACCTGGGCCGGGGTCGGGACGGCCGACCCCGGCAGGGACGCGCTGGCCGCGCCGTAGGCGACCGCGCTGCGCAGCCGGTTCGCCGGGTCGGCGCCGGCGAGGTCGGCGAGCACGTGGCCGGCCAGGCTGCAGTCGCCGGCGCCCACGGTGCTGCGGACGGCGATCGGGGGAGGGGCCGCCGACCAGACCCCTCCGGTGGCCGCGGACAGCAGCGCGCCGTCGGCGCCGAGGGTCAGCAGCACCTCGGCCACGCCGCGCCCGTGCAGGGTGGCGACGGCGGCCAGCGCCGCGTCCCGGTCGGCGGTCAGCTCGGCCTCGGGCACGCCGGCCAGCTGGGCGAGCTCCTCGGAGTTGGGCTTGAGCAGGTCCGGAGCCGCCTCCGGCCCGGCGGCGAGCAGGGCGAGCAGCGGCGCCTCGGACGTGTCGACGGCGATCCGCGCGCCGGTGTCGCGCAGGGAGACGACCAGCTCGGCGTACCAGTCGACGGGGGTGCCCGGCGGCAGGGAGCCCGAGAGCACCACCCAGCGGGCGCCCTCGGCGTGCCGGTGCAGGGCCGCGACCAGGGCGGCGCGCGTGGCGGCGTCCAGCGGGGCGCCGGGCTCGTTGAGCTTGGTGGTGGTCCCGTCGGGCTCGGCGAGGGTGTAGTTGGTGCGGACCGGCGTCCCGATCGGCACCGCGGCCAGCGGCAGCCCGAGCCGGTGCAGCGCGCCCACGATCGGGTCGTCGTCCCCGGCCGGGAGCACGGTCACCACGTCGGCGCCCGCGGCGGCCAGCGCGCGGGCGACGTTGACCCCCTTGCCGCCGGGCTCGGTGGAGCTCGGCCCCAGGCGGGCCACGCTGCCGCGCTGGAGGGGGCCGGGCAGGGCCAGCGTGCGGTCCAGGCTCGGGTTGGCGGTGAGGGTGACGACGGCGCTCACGCGATCACGACCTCGACACCGGCGTCCTCGAGCCGGGCGACGTTCGCGGGGTCGGCGTCGGCGTCGGTGACCAGGACGTCGACGTCGGTCGGCGCGGCGAACCGGATCAGGTGCTCGCGGCCGAGCTTGCTGCTGTCGGCGAGGACGACGACCTTCTGGCCGGCGTGGGCCATGGCGCGCTTCACGGCGGCCTCCGCGTCGTCGGGGGTGGTGAACCCGTGCTCAGGGGTGACGCCGTTGGTGCCGAGGAAGGTGACGTCCACGCGGAGGTCGGCGAGCGTGGCGAGGGCGGGGGTACCGACCGCGCACTGGGTGATGCCGCGCACCCGGCCGCCGAGCACGTGCAGCTCCAGGCCGGGAGCGGCCGCGAGCCGGGCGGCGATGGGCACGGAGTGGGTGACGACGAGCAGCCGGCGGTCGCCCGGCAGGAGGTCGGCGAGCGCGGCGGTGGAACTGCCGCCGTCGAGCAGCACGCTGCCGTCCGAGCCGGGCACGAGGTCGAGCGCGGCGGCGGCGATCTTCCGCTTCTGCTCGCTGCGGGTGCCGTGCCGTTCGGTCAGCGCCGTCTCGACGTAGGTCAGGGCCCCGGCGGGGACGGCCCCGCCGTGCACCCGGCGCAGCGTGCCGGCCCGCTCGAGGACGGCGAGGTCGCGGCGCACCGTCTCGGTGGTGACGCCGAACTGCTCGGCCAGGGCGGTCACCGCGACCCGGCCCCGGTCGGCCACCAGCCCCGCGATGGCCTGCTGACGCTCCTCGGGGTACACGAACGCTCCCCCTCTTGTTGCCCGATCGTGTGGCTTTTGCGTTGGAATGCTGTTGTTCTACGTCCGATCCGTTGACAAGTCAACACCTTTTCGTGACGCTGGTCACCGGTCGTCCTGCTCCTCCGACCCCCGAACCGAGGCGAGGTACCCATGTCCACCACCGCACCCGGAACCGCCGCCCTGCCGCCGACCGGTGGGCCCGTGGTCCTGCCCGGCACCCCGGTCGTGCCCGGCGTGGTGCTCGGCCCGGTCGTCCGACCGTCAGGGGCGGTGCAGCTGCCCGCCGACGAGGGCGCCGTCGTCCCCGAGGACCGTCGCGCGGGGGAGCGCGAGCGCTTCGTCGCCGCGGCGACCGTCGTCGCCGACCGGCTCACCGAGCGGGCCGCCGGTGCGACCGGGGTCAGTGCCGAGGTGCTGGCCACCACCGCGGGGCTGGCCCGCGACCGCGGCCTGCTCTCGGCCGTGGAGCAGCGGATCGACGCCGGCACGCCGGCCGCCGTCGCGACGGTGCAGGCCGCCCAGCAGTTCATCGACCTGTTTACCTCGCTCGGCGGGCTGATGGCCGAGCGGGTCACCGACGTGCGCGACGTGCGCGACCGGATCGTCGCCGAGCTCACCGGGCAGGGGGAGCCGGGCGTGCCCCGCCCCGAGGTGCCGTCGGTGCTGCTGGCCGAGGACCTCGCGCCCGCCGACACCGCCGGCCTCGACCCGGCCCGGGTGGTGGGCCTGGCCACCCGCCTCGGCGGGACGACCAGCCACACCGCGATCATCGCCCGCCAGCTCGGGCTGCCCTGCGTCGTCGCGGTCGGGGGGCTCGACGACGTCCCGGCGGGCGCCACCGTGCTGCTCGACGGCGAGCGCGGCACGGTCACCGTCGACCCCGAGCCCGACGAGGCACGTGCCCGCGTGGAGGCCTCCCGTGCCGCCGCCGCGGCCCTGGCCGGGTACCGGGGGCCGGGCCGCACCCGGGACGGCGTCGAGGTGAAGGTCCTGGCCAACGTGCAGGACGGCGCGGGAGCCCGGGCGGCGGCCGCCGCGCACGCGGAGGGGGTCGGCCTGCTGCGCACCGAGCTGGCGTTCCTCAGCCGCGCCGAGGAGCCGTCGGTGGAGGAGCAGGCCCGCGGCTACGCCGAGGTGTTCGAGGCATTCCCGGGCCGGCGGGTCGTCGTCCGGACGTTGGACGCCGGGTCGGACAAGCCGCTGGCCTTCGCCACGATGCCCGACGAGGCCAACCCGGCCCTCGGCGTCCGCGGCCTGCGGGTGGCCCGCCGGGACCCGGGCCTGCTCGAGCGGCAGCTGGACGCGGTGGCCGAGGCGGCGCGGCGGACCGGTGCGCAGCCGTGGGTGATGGCCCCGATGGTGGCGACCGTCCCCGAGGCGGCGGAGTTCGGCCGGCTGGTGCGCGACCGGGGCCTGGTGCCCGGCGTGATGATCGAGGTGCCGTCCGCGGCGCTGCTGGCCGACCGGCTGCTCCAGCACGTGGAGTTCCTGTCGATCGGCACCAACGACCTCTCGCAGTACACCCTTGCGGCCGACCGGCTCTCCGCCGACCTCGCCGACCTCACCGACCCGTGGCAGCCGGCGCTGCTGAGCCTGGTGCGGGTCACCGCCGACGCGGGCCGCCGGGCCGGCAGGTCGGTCGGCGTCTGCGGCGAGGCCGCGGCCGACCCGCTGCTGGCGTGCGTGCTCGTGGGACTGGGGGTGACCTCGCTGTCCTGTGCCGCGTCGTCCATCGCCGGGGTCGGGGCGCGGTTGGCCACGGTCGACACCGACACCTGCCGACAGGCGGCCGAGGCCGCCCTCGCCGCCGACGACCCGCACGGCGCCCGCGCCGCCGTCCGGGCGGTGCTCGGCGTGGACTGAGTTCGGAAGCACGGAGCGTGCCCCGGCGAGCGGCCTGACGACGACCCGGGCCGGGGCGGTGCCGGCCCGGCTCGGCAGCCGGGACGGGGCCCGGGATCAGCCGAGCATCGCCTCCGCTCGCCGGACCGCAGCCGCCGAGCCGAAGAGGCCCGGCAGGCCACCGGAGTGCAGGAACACCGTTCGCTCACCTGGCCGCACGTCCCCGGCGGCGACGGCGGCCGCCAGCCCGGCCAGCGCGCGCCCGGTGTAGACGGGGTCGAGGACGACGCCTTCGCACCGGGCGGCGGTGGCCAGTGCGGCCACGACCGGCTCCGGGAGCGTCGCATAGCCCTCGCCCACCTGGTCCCGGTCCAGCCGGAGACCGCCGGGGTCGCACTCCTCGTCGGTCAGCTCACTGACCAGGGCCGCGACCGTCCGCGCGGGGTCGGCGACCGCGCCGACGTGCACGCCCAGCACCCGTTCCACACCGAGCCCGGCGACCAGGCCGGCCATCGTGCCGCCCGAGCCGAGGGCGGTGACGACCGTGCGCAGGTCCGGCGCCTGCACCAGCAGCTCCTCGGCGCACTCCCGGTAGCCGCGGGCGCCGAGAGCGCTGGAGCCGCCGAAGGGGACGACGGCGGGCCGGCGACCGTCGCGGACCAGGTCGGCGGCGACCTCCTCGGCAGCGGAGGCCAGCCCGGCGTGGTCTGCCTCCCCGGCCCAGACGACGCGGACCCCGAGCAGCCCGTCCAGGGTCAGGTTGCCCGACGAGGCCGCCCCGGGATCGCCCCGCCAGCACGAGGACGACGTCGAGGCCGAGCCGGGCCCCGGCGGCCGCGGTCAGCCGGGCGTGGTTGCTCTGTGCGGCGCCAGTGGTCACCAGGACGTCGGCACCGTCGTCCAGGGCTGCGCCGACGAGCCACTCCAGCTTGCGCACCTTGTTGCCCCCGCCGCCGAGGCCGACCAGGTCGTTGCGCTTGAGCCACAGGTCGCCCCCGGCGAGCCCCACCGCGCGGGCCAGGCGTGGCGCGGGTTCCAGCGGCGTCGGCCAGGTCGCCAGCCGCACCCGCCGCGGTTGGGACGTCACGCGGTGATCATGGCACCTCGCTGCGTCCTGACCCCGCCCCGAGGCCGGCCTCGCGCCCGCAGGCGCTCGACAGCGGGCGGCCCCTGCAGGGCTGCTCCGCAGAGACGCCGGAGCAGTCCGACGCACGGTGACGACATCCCGACCGATGTCACCCCTCGCTGCCGAGCCCGGCGTCGACTGAGGCCGAACTCACCCTCCGGGGTGAGCAATCGTCGCCGTGTCACGCCGTCCGCCTGCGTTCCTTCGGAATAATCGACCTCGTACCTGGCTTGCTACGGGTACGACCTCTCGACGACACCGGAAGAAGGCAACGGACGATGAACAGCGTGACCTCCAGCTGGCGGCTTCGTCGGCAGGCGGCGCGGACGCGCCGGGCGATCGACCGCGCCCTCGCGCGCACCAGCAGCCCGGCGATGCGGGACGAGCTGCTGACGATGGCGAACGGCAGCGGGTACACCTTCCGCTGAGGCGCCGCACCGACAACGCGCGACCCCGGCCTCCGTCCCCGGAGACCGGGGTCGTCTGCTGTCCGCGGCCGCGTCCCGAGCGGGACGCGGCCCCGCCTCAGTGGAGGCCGTGGACGACGGCGTGGCCCTTGCCGCGGCTGATCATCCACCGGTTCACCGGGAGGGTGACCACGAAGGCGACCGCGAGCGCGCCCGCCAGGGCCAGCCAGAACAGGGCGCTGGTGATGCCCGCCTCCATGGCGCCGGGGACCGACAGCACCACGGCGTTGTCGACGACCTCCATGACCGCGATCGACACGGTGTCGGCCGCGAGGGCCACCGTCAGCGCCCGCCGGAACGGCAGGCCGGCGCGCAGCACGCCGCGCATGGTGAGCGCGTAGCCGAAGACGAAGGCCAGGGCGACGGCCAGGGCGACGGTGGCCGCGTCGTGCAGCCCGAGCGACGTGCCGATGACCATGCCGAGCACCTCGCCGATCGCGCAGCCGGTGAGGCAGTGCAGCGTCGCGGAGGCGGCCGTGGCCCAGGAGGTCCGGCCACGTGCGGCGTCCGGCTCCGTGTGCCCCGTGTGGTGGTGCGTGGTGGCGTCCATGGGCCCTCCCCGTCGCTGTACCCGTACCCCCTAGGGGTACAGACCGTTGGTACACCCCCGGACGGCGGCACGCAAGGGCCTCCGCCCCGCGGGACCGGGGTACCCCCTTCGGGGCGTTGTCCTCAACCGCACCGCCGGGGATGCCGATCGAGCAGGCGTGAGGAGATCGGGCCGGACGTGCCCCCTACGACGCGCTCAGGCAGGAGGGGACCCATGGTGACCGCTCCCGCGCCGTCGCCCGAGCCCCGCGAGACCTCCGGGGCCACCACCGGCCTGGTCCTCGGCTACGTGCGGCGCCAGGCCGGGGACGCCGCCGTCAGCGAGGTCCTGCGCAGGGCCGGGGTGTCCACGCCCGCCGAGCAGCTGGCCAGCCCCTCTCACTGGACCAGCTACGAGACCCGCATCCGGCTGTTCGCCGCGGCCACCGAGGTCCTCGGCGACCCGGCGACGATGTTCCGCGTCGGGCGCGAGGCGCTCGCCCACGGGCTGAGCCCGGCGCTGGTCCTCCTGGTCCGGGCGATGGGCTCGCCGGGGCAGGTGTACCGGCAGCTGCCGCGGGCGGTCGCGAAGTTCTCGACCACCTCCACGATGGAGATGCTGGAGGTCGGTGGCGGCCATGCGACCATCCGGTTCACCCTGCGTCCCGGCTACGCGCACTCCCGGCTGGACTGCCAGTACGCGCAGGGCCTGGTCGGCATGGTGCCTGCGGTCTTCGGGCTGCCGCCGGCCGACGTCCTGCACGACGAGTGCGAGTCCGACGGGCACCCCGCCTGCGTCTACCACCTGACCTGGGAGCACCGCCGCCGCTGGCGCCGCCCGCGGGTCACCGCCGCGCAGGCCCAGCCGGAGCTGTCCGCCCTGCACGACCAGCTGCGGGTGCTCCAGTCCGCGGCCGCCGACCTGGTGGCCAGCGACGACGTGGACACCGTGCTGCGGCGCATCGTCGCGCGGGCCGCCGAGGCGGTCCTGGCCCCCGGGTACGTGCTCGCGGTCACCGACCCCGAGGGCGGACCGCCGCTGGTGCACGGCGCCGGGCTGCCGGCCGAGACGGTCCACGGGCTGGCCGCGACCCTGCTCGGCGGCGCCGACCCCGGTCCGAACGTCGTCGCCGTGGACGTCGCCTCCGCCCGCCGCACGCACGGCCGCCTGGCGGCGGTCTACCGCCCGGGCGACGGCGGCCTGGGGCACGAGCGCGGGCTGCTGTCCGCGTACGCCGGCCACGCGGCGGCGACGCTGGACCTGCTCATGGCGCTGGAGAGCGCCCGGCGGGAGGCCCAGCGGGCCGGTGCGCTGCTGGCTCTGGCCCACGAGCTGGCCCAGGCCGGGGACGCCGCGGCGGTCTGCGCGGTGGTGGCCGACGCCCTGCCGCGCATCGTCGGGTCCGACAGCGCGACCATGCTGCTGTGGGAGCCCGCCGACGGCGCCCTGCTCGCCGCCGCCGTCGCCGGTCCCGACCAGTCCCGGCGCGAGCAACTCCTGGCCACCCCGTTGCGCGCCGAGGACACCCCCGAGCTGGTCGGGATGCTCACCGACCGCGGGCCGCGCGTCCTCGACGCCGCCACCTGCAGCGCCGGCCTGGCGCGGATGCTCACCGCGCTCGGCGTCACGCACGCGGTCGCCGTCCCCCTGCTCGCCGGCCGGACGTTCCTCGGCGTCGCGACCGCGAGCTGGGCGGCCGGCCGGTCACCGGCGGGCCTGGACGGCGAGGTGCTGACCCGTCTGCGAGGTGTCGGCGACCAGGCCTCGACGGCGCTGCAGAAGGCCCGGCTGCTGGAGACCGTCCGACACCAGGCCACCCACGACGCGCTCACCGGGCTGCCCAACCGGGTGCTGTTCCTCGAGCGGGTCGGCAGTGCCCTCGCCGCGGCCGCCCCCGAGCAGCACGTGGGCGTGCTGTTCTGCGACCTGGACCGGTTCAAGGCGGTCAACGACTCCCTGGGCCACGCCGCCGGCGACGAGCTGCTCCGCCAGGTCGCGGCCCGCCTGCGGTCGGCGGTGCGGCCCGGCGACACGGTGGGCCGGCTCAGCGGGGACGAGTTCGCCGTCCTGCTCCCCGGCCTGACCCGGCCCGAGGACGCCGACCGCGTCGTCGCCCGGGTGCTCGGGTGCTTCGACGAGACCTTCCGGCTGGAGGGCACGGCCGTCGCCGTCGGCACCAGCGTCGGGGTCGCCGTCCACAGCGGGGAGTGGGGCGTCGCCGACGACCTGCTGCGCGCCGCCGACGCGGCGATGTACCGGCACAAGCACGCCGACCGGGAGGGCCCGGAGGCCTGACCGCGGCCCTCGCTCAGGCGCGCAGGCGGGCGCGCAGCGCCTCCTGCTCCCCGGGGCCGAAGCCGTGCTCGGTCAGCCAGCCCACGGGGCCGCCGTGCCGCTCGTCGAGCAGGGTCAGCAGGCGGTCCATCGTCTCCGCACGCGGGGTGTGGACGGCGACGCCGCGGGTGGTCATGTCCTCCGCGTAGGTCGGCGAGGTCGCCAGCTTGGCCACCAGCGCGTCGATCACCTCGGCGGTGAGCGCGTAGTCGGCGACGATCTCCTCGTGCGGCACGCCGGCGACGGCCAGCGAGAACATGACGACCACCCCGGTGCGGTCCTTGCCGGCCGCGCAGTGCACCACGGCCGCGCCCTCGGTGCCGGCGGCCAGGGCGCGCAGCGCGCCGAGCACGTTGTCCGGCCGGTGGGCCAGGTAGCCCAGGTAGGAGCGCACCGCCGGCGGCTCGCCCTGGTCGCCCTCGGCCACCTGCCGCGGCAGGATCGACTCGGCCCAGCCGGCCGGGAGCTCGGGCAGGTCGGCCTCCTCGACGGCGAACACGTCGGTGTGGTGGCCGCGCTCGGGCAGCAGGCTGAAGTGCCGGTGGGTCACCGTGGGCACCGCGCGCAGCGGACCGCGGCCCTCCAGCAGCACCTCCGCGGTCGTCCGCAGGTCGATCACCTCGCGCAGCCCCACCTCGTCGACCAGCCGCCGGACGTCGGCGTCGCTGAGCGTCTGCAGGTTGTCGCTGCGCAGGATCCGGCCCCGCCGCGTCCTCCCGCCGTCGGAGGTGGGCAGCCCGCCCAGGTCGCGGGTGTTCGTCGTCCCGTCGAGCGTCAGCCAGCGGTCGGTGGCGGTGGAGGTCACCCTCCGACGGTACGACCTGCCGGCGACGGGGCGGGGTCGGCCGGGGGAGCGCCGAGCAACGCCGCGGTGACGTCCAGCAGGCCGGCGCGCAGGGCCGCACCGCGGGCGGCGAACCCCCGCTGCAGGGCGGCGTACTCGGCCCGCCCGGCGGCGGTCTCGATGCGCACCGGCTCCCGCCCGGAGGCACGCAGGTCGTAGGGCGAGGCGCGCATGTCCAGCTCGCGGACGTCCCGCGCCAGCTCGAAGCAGTCCAGCAGCAGCTCGCCGGGGACGGCGGGGCCGAGCTTGGTCGCCCACTTGTAGAGGTCCATGGTGGCGTGCAGGCAGCCGGGCTGCTCCAGGTCCGGCTGGGTGGCCCGGGTCGGCTGCAGCCGGTTGAGCCCGACCGCCGCGGGGGTGAAGAACCGGAAGGCGTCGAAGTGCGTGCAGCGGATCGGGTGCGCCTCGACGACGGCGTCCGTGCCGGCCTGGCCCAGCCGCAGCGGGAGCGGGTGCCGGTGCTCGTCCTGGCGGTAGACCATCGCCCACTCGTGCAGGCCGAAGCAGCCGGTGAACGCGGGCCGGGCCGCGGTGGCGGCCAGCAGCCGGTGCACGAAGGCGACGGTGTCCCCGCGGTCGGCGAGGTAGGCGGGGGTGTCCAGGACCACGCCGTCCCCGTCGTCGCGGTACCACCGCCAGGCGGCGTGCGGCGCGGGGGTCTCCAGGGCCGTCCCGGCACCGGGGTGCCAGCGCCGCAGCACCGACGGGCGGGTCGAGTAGTACTCGTAGAGGAAGTCCTCGACCGGGTGCCGCTCCCCGGTGGCCCGGCGGGCCCGGTGCCCGGCGGTCAGCGCGTCGGCCCGCTCCGCGTGCGCCGCCGACCGCGCGGTCCACACCTCGCGGGGGAGTCGGTCGGCGCGCACCGGTCCAGGGTAGGAGGGGCGCAGGGGAACCCCGTCCCGCGCTCGCCGGCCCGGTGGTGTGCGGTCGGAGCGCGTCCCGTCACGGGACCGCGCCGGGAGTGCCCACCACCCGGGGTCGCCGGCGCGGCATCCCTCAGTGGGCGCTCCACCCGCCGTCCATCACCAGCGAGCTGCCGGTGATCGAGGCCGCCGCCGGCGAGCACAGGTAGGCCACCGCCTCGGCGACCTCCTCCGGCTCGATCAGCCGCTTCACCGCCGCGGGTGCGAGCATCACCTGCTCCACGACCTGGTCCTCCGACAGGCCGTGCGCCTTCGCCTGGTCGGCGATCTGCCCCTCCACCAACGGGGTGCGCACGTAGGCGGGGTTGACGCAGTTGGAGGTGACCCCGTGCGGCGCTCCCTCCAGGGCGACCACCTTCGACAGCCCCTCGAGGCCGTGCTTGGCGGTGACGTAGGCGCTCTTGTAGGCCGAGGCGCGCAGCCCGTGGATGGAGCTGATGTTCACGATCCGCCCCCAGCCGCGCCCGTACATGTGCGGGAGCGCGCCGCGGACCAGCCGGAACGGCGCCTCCAGCATGAGCCGGAGGATCAGCGAGAACCGGTCCACCGGGAACTCGTGCACCGGGGCCACGTGCTGCAGCCCGGCGTTGTTGACCAGGACGTCGACGTCGAGGTCGAGGGCGTCGAGGCCGTCGAGGTCGGTGAGGTCGACCGCCAGCGCGGTGCCGCCCACCTCCGCGGCGACGGCCTTCGCCGCCTCGCCGTCCCGGTCGAGCACCACCACCGAGGCGCCGGCCGCGGCCAGCCGGGCCGCGCAGGCCCGCCCGATCCCCGAGGCACCGCCGGTCACCAGCGCCCGCCGTCCCGCCAGCCCGCCCGCTGCGTCCATGGCCGTCACCGTAGGCCGGGGGCTCGCGGTGCTGCACGTCGTGCGCCACACCCCGATTCCGCGCGGTGGCGGCCACCGGCACCGGATGGTGCGGGACCCGGGGATGGCGGGCGGACCCGCCGGGGCGCCCCGGTGTGGTGGGTCCACAGGGGTGGCCCGCAACGCCGGCGTCGCCGGTCACCGGATCCAGATCCCCCGCAACTCGCCGATCTGCGGCAACCCGGGGATGCTGTGGCCGGAGCTCCGGCAGCAAGGGGGGACCGTGGATCTGCACCGTCGTCCGTGGGCCCTGCCCGTTGCCGTGCGGCGCTGGGACGCGTACCGCCGACGGCCACCCGCACGCCGGCCTTCGCGGGGTCGTGCTCCGGGTCCTGTGGACCGTCTCTGGCCTGTCGTCCGGCCGCCTCTCGCGCCGGCGCTGCACCAGTTCCGAACGCTGAGCCGGCCACCTGTGAGCGGCCGGCCCCTCGATCACCGGGGGGCTCGCGCCCTTCGGCCGGAGACATCCGGAACCTGACCAGATCCTGCACACGGAGAGGGGATGAGCATTGTCCAGGTCTCACCAGGAAGCCGCTGTCCCGCCGGGGTCGCGCACGCCCATCGTCAAGGTCGTCGGCGCCAGCCTCGTCGGGACGACCGTGGAGTGGTACGACTTCTTCCTCTACGGCTCTGCTGCCGCGCTGGTCTTCAACAAGCTGTTCTTCCCCGACTTCGATCCGCTCGTCGGCACGCTGCTCGCGTTCGCCACTTACGCGGTGGGCTTCGCTGCCCGGCCGATCGGTGGAGTGATCTTCGGTCACTTCGGTGACAAGGTCGGGCGCAAGAAGATGCTGGTCATCACGCTGATGCTGATGGGCGGCGCGACGTTCCTCATCGGCCTGCTGCCGACCTACGGGGCGATCGGCGTCTGGGCGCCGATCCTGCTGATCCTGCTCCGGCTGGTGCAGGGCTTCGCTCTGGGTGGGGAGTGGGGTGGGGCGGTGCTGATGGCCGCCGAGTACGGCACGCCAGAGCGACGCGGGTACTGGGCCTCCTGGCCGCAGGCCGGTGCGCCGGCGGGCAACCTCCTCGCCGTCGCCGTCCTCGCCCTGGTCTCCGCGGTGACCGACGCCCAGCAGTTCGAGTCCTGGGGCTGGCGCATCCCGTTCCTGCTCAGCGCGGTGCTGGTGGCCGTGGGCCTGTGGATCCGGGTCTCGATCGAGGAGTCGCCGGTCTTCCGGGCCGCCCGGGAGCAGTCCGCCCAGGCGGAGGAAGCTCCCAAGCTGCCCGTGGTCCAGGTGCTGCGCCAGTACCCCCGGGAGATCATCCTGGCGATCGGCGCCCGCCTGGCGGAGAACATCGGCTACTACATCTTCACCGCGTTCGCGCTGGCCTATGCCACCGGTGAGGCGGGCACATCGCGCGGCACGGCGCTGAATGCGGCGCTCGTCGCCTCCGCGATCCACTTCGGTGCCATCCCCGTGATGGGTGCGTTGTCCGATCGGTTCGGCCGCCGGCCGGTCTACCTCGCGGGGGCCGTGGGCGTCGGGGTGTGGGGCTTCGTCTTCTTCGCCCTGTACGACTCGCAGTCGTTCCTGCTGCTCGCGGTCGCCGGCACGATCGGCCTGGTCTTCCACGCAGCGATGTACGGGCCGCAGGCGTCCTTCTTCTCCGAGCTGTTCTCCACCCAGGTGCGCTACAGCGGCCTGTCGGTGGCGGGACAGGTGTCCTCGATCGTGGCCGGGAGCCTGGCGCCGATCATCGCGACCGCGCTGCTCATTGAGTACGGCAGTTCCCTCCCGATCTCGCTGTACCTCGCCGGAGCCGCGGTACTCACCGCGATCGCCGTCGTGCTCAGCCGGGAGACCGCGCGCAGCGACCTGACGCGGGACCCCGCAGCCGAGCGGGGGGGGGGGGGGGGGGGGGGGGGGGGGGGGGGGGGGGGGGGGGGGGGGCGGGGGGGGGTGGTGGGCGGGGGGCGGGGGGGGGGGGGTGGGGGACCGGGCGCCTGTCGGTTCGCTAGGG